>DASPIV010000187.1:0-2787 GCA_035628955.1 Bordetella sp. | reverse complement strand
GGATTCCAGGCAGGGCACGCCGGCCTCGCGCATCGCGCTGAACGAAGCATGCGGCCTGTCTGCGTAGGGCGTGTAGAAGACAATGGGTTTACCCAGCCGCGCCTGCAGCTCGCCGATGAGCGGGGCTGCAGTCACGTAGTCGTATTTGCTGGTCTCGGCGACCTTGCCATCCTTCCACAACCCGTAAAGCCCGTAGTTGACCGCAGCGCTGAAGTCCGGGTCGCATCGCATGACCAGTTCGGTCAGCGTCGCGAACAGGCTCGGGTCGCTGGTATAGGCGCCGGTCATGTCCACGGGGTTCTTTTTCGGTGCCCAGGCCGGCAGCCGTTGCGCCAGTTCTTCTTGCAGCCCGTCCGAGAAGGCCGGTACCTGCAGGCCCACTGACTCCACTTCGTCGGTGCAGACGGTGGAATGGCCTCCACCCGAGCCGACGATGGCGACATGTTCTCCACGCATGGGCGGGCATCGCATCAGCGCCTCGGCCACCGGCAACAACAATTCCATCTGCCGTACCTCGACCACACCAGCTTCATCGAACAGCGCCGCATACACGCGTTCCGATGACGATAGCGATGCGGTGTGGGATTCGGCAGCCCGTCGTCCGGCGTTTGTCCTGCCGCCCTTGAGCACCACGATGGGTTTGGCGCGGCTGACACGGGCGCATGTCTGGAGGAACGCATCGCCCGAACCCGGCCGCAGCCCTTCCAGATAGACGACGATGACCTTGGTGGCATCGTGCTGGCCCAGATAGTCGATGTATTCATGCATCGGGATATCGGCCTGGTTGCCGAATCCGACGAAGCACGAAAATCCGACATCGTGCTTGCGGGCCTGGTCCCACAGCGTCACGCCCACATTGCCGCTTTGCGACACCATGGCAATCGCACCGGCAGGCAAGGGGCTGATTTCGGTCAGGTTCAAGCCCAGGTGCAGGTTGAACAACCCCATGCAGTTCGGCCCCACGATGCGCATGCCGTGGGCATTGCACATCCGGACCATATCGTCTTGCAGGGCGGCGCCGGCCGCGCCCATTTCCGCGAAGCCGGAGGTGAACACCACACTGAAGGCCGTGCCACGTGCCGCCACGGCCTGCAGCACCTCTGGCGTCTGGGTCGGTCCGAGCAGATTGAACGCCACATCGATATCCGCGGGCAATGTGTCGGGGCTGGTGTGGATCGGCAAGCCTTCCAGTTCGCCGGCCTGGCGGCCCAGCAGAGAGATCTTGCCCTGGTAACCCGCGTCCAGCAAAGAACGCAGGAACTTGTAGCCGGCCTTGCTGGTATCACGCGACACGCCCAGAAGGGCTACGTGCCGGGGTTCGAACAGCCGGTGCAGGGGATGAGTCGACGCCATGTTGGTTGCTTGCTCTCGGTTTGGGTTCAAGATCGCGTAATCAGGCAGCGTCGCTGAAGCGCGGCGCGCGTTTTTCCAGGAATGCGGCAATGCCCTCGCGCGCATCCGGACCACGGTGTAATGCCAGGGCCGTCCGCGCTTCGTATTGGGCAGCCTTTTCGCAGCCTTCCCACAGTCCCAGGTTCATGCCTACCTTGACTGCCCGCACCACCGCGGGCGAACGCTGGGCGATGGTCCGGGCCAGCTCCAGGCTGGCTGCCAATGCCTGTCCTTGCGGCACCAGGCGCGATACCAGGTCGCAGCGCGCAGCCTCGCGGGCGTCCATGGGGTCCGCGGTCAGCATCAGCGCCAGCGCGCGGGCCGGAGGGATGAGTTGCGGCAGCCGATACAACTGCCCACCCTCGGGCAGGATGCCCAAGCGGGCACCGGGCGAGCCAAAAACGGCGTTCTCGCTGGCGACGCGCAGATCGCACGACAGGGCCAGCATGAAACCGGCGGCCCAGCAATGGCCGTTGACGGCGGCAATAACAGGCTTGCGCATTGTCAGTGGCCGTACAAAAGGCGCTTCGCCCACAGTGCTTTGCGCATGTTGGCCAGAGGCCAGCTCGTTGAGATCGTGTCCGCTGGAGAAGGCGGCATCGCCGGCGCCGGTAACCACGATTACCCGCACGCTGGCGTCGGATTCCGCGGCATCGAACGCCGCCAGCAGGTCTTGCGCCATCGAACCGCTGAACGCATTGCGGATCCGTTCATTGCATATGGTCAGGACGCGCACGGCGCCTTGAGTTTCAACCTGAATCTCGCACATCAATACAACTCCCTCGTTGAGGCTGAGCGGCCGCAAGGCACCTCTCGGCGCAATGGTTATGACATCAGATCCAAAAACTGACTTCGTGTACTAAATTGGATTATATGTATAAAAACAGGGCGAACAATGCGGGTAAACCCGGCGCCGTGATCCGGACGCCGCGCCAGGCGCCGGGGCCAGCTTGCCGACCACACGCCGGGCCCGCGCCGCAAGGCAAGGCAGGGCGGCTTTCCCCCTGTGGCGCCCCCCGCGCGAGCCTCTATAATCAAAAATTCGCCTAAATCCCGGTTCGTCCCAGAATGAAATCCTCAGAGATTCGCCAGAAATTCCTGCAGTTCTTCCAGTCGAAAGGGCACACCATCGTCCCGTCGGCTTCGCTCGTGCCGGGCAACGACCCCACGCTGCTGTTTACCAATTCGGGCATGGTGCAGTTCAAGGACGTCTTCACGGGCAAGGAAGCGCGGGCCTATAGCCGGGCTACTTCCTCGCAGCGCAGCGTGCGCGCCGGCGGCAAGCACAATGACCTGGAAAATGTCGGCTACACGGCGCGGCACCACACCTTCTTCGAGATGCTGGGCAACTTCAGCTTCGGCGATTACTTCAAGCGCGATGCCATCCAGTACGCC
>DASPIV010000186.1:0-2779 GCA_035628955.1 Bordetella sp. | reverse complement strand
GCTGCTGGAAGCCGCCCCGCGCGAATGGCGCGGCGGCAATTCACAGCACACCCGCAACCTGCGCTGCATGCACGACGCCCCGCAAGACGTGCTGATCGAGGCTTACCCCGAAGAAGAATACTGGCAAGACCTGCTCAAGGTCACGGGCGGCATCACCAACGAACATCTGGCGCGGCTGGTGATCCGCGAATCGTCGACCTGTCGCGACTGGATGCGCAAGCATGGCGTGAACTTCCAGCCCCCGCTGTCGGGCGCGCTGCACGTGGCGCGCACCAACGCCTTTTTCATGGGCGGAGGCAAGGCACTGGTCAACGCCTACTACCGCAGCGCCGAAGCGCTGGGCGTGCAAATCCGCTACGACACGCCGGTCGATTCGCTGGAACTGGACAATGGCCGCTTCGTGGCGGCCCGCGCCGGCGACGAACGCATCACCGCGCGCGCCTGTGTGCTGGCCGCGGGCGGATTCGAATCGAACCGCGAATGGCTGCGCGAGGCCTGGGGCCAGAACGAGCGCGGCGAATGGCCGGCCGACAACTTCCTGATCCGTGGCACGCGCTTCAATACCGGTGTGCTGCTGAAGTTCATGATCGAGGCCGGCGCCGACACCATCGGCGACCCTTCGCAATCGCACTGCGTGGCCATCGATGCGCGCGCGCCGCTGTATGACGGCGGCATCTGCACCCGCATCGATTGCGTTTCGCTGGGCGTAGTGGTCAACCGCGACGCCTGCCGCTTCTATGACGAAGGCGAGGATTTCTGGCCCAAGCGCTATGCCATCTGGGGCCGCCTGACGGCGCTGCAGCCAGGGCAGATCGCCTATTCCATCATCGACAGCAAGGCCGTGGGGCGCTTCATGCCGCCGGTATTTCCCGGCGTACAGGCCGACACCCTGCCCCAACTGGCGCGCAAGCTGGGCCTGGACGAGACGCGGTTCGTACAGACCCTGGCCGACTACAACGCGGCTTGCCGCGTGGGCACTTTCGACCATACCCAGCTCGACGACTGCCACACCGAAGGCGTACAGCCCGCCAAGACGCATTGGGCCCGCCCCATCGACACCCCGCCCTACTACGGCTATGCGCTGCGGCCCGGCATCACCTTCACCTACCTGGGCCTGAAGGTGGACGATACCGCCGCCGTGCGCTTTGGCGACCGACCCAGCGACAACCTGTTCGTGGCCGGCGAGATGATGGCCGGCAATGTATTGGGCAAGGGCTATACCGCCGGCGTCGGCATGTCTATCGGCACGGCCTTCGGCCGCATTGCCGGCACGCAGGCGGCCGCGTCGGCACTGGGCCAGCGGGCAACGGGAGCACAACGTGAAGCAGCTTGAAGAACTCACCCGCCAGGCGCGCGCCGCCGCGGCGCCGGCGGCCAGCCTGAGCGGCGACGAAACCGAAGTGGCGCGGGTCATGCAGATATGCAATGCCTGCCGCTACTGCGAAGGTTTCTGCGCGGTGTTCCCGGCCATGACGCGCCGGCTGGAGTTCGGCAAGGCCGACATCAACTACCTGGCCAACCTGTGCCACAACTGCGGCGCCTGTCTGCACGCCTGCCAGTACGCGCCGCCGCACGAGTTCGGCGTCAACGTGCCGCAGGCCATGGCCAAGGTGCGGGTGCAGACCTATAGCGACTACGCCTGGCCCGCCGCACTGGGCAAACTGTACAAGCACAATGGCCTGACCCTGTCGCTGGCGGCGGCGGGTGCGCTGGCGCTGTTCCTGGTGCTGACGGTGGCCATTACCGGCGGGCTGCTGCACGAGCCGCTGGCGGGCAATTTCTACGCCATTTTCCCGCATAACACGCTGGCATTGATGTTCGGCCTGGTGTTCCTGTTCGCCATCGTGGCGCTGGGCCTGGGAGTGGCGCGCTTCTGGCGCGATGTGTCGCCCGGCGCCGCCAGCGGTGCGGCCGTGGCCGAGGCCACCCACGACGCACTGCGGCTGCGCTACCTGGACGGCGGCCATGGCAAGGGCTGCAACAATGCCGACGACGCCTTCACCCTGGCGCGGCGGCGGTTCCACCACCTGACGTTCTACGGCTTCATGCTGTGTTTCGCCGCCACCTGCGTGGCCACGGTGTACCACTACGCCTTGGGATGGCAGGCGCCCTACCCGGTGCTGAGCCTGCCCGTGATGCTGGGCACGGTGGGCGGCATCGGCCTGCTGATCGGGCCGGCCGGGCTGCTGTGGCTGAACATCAAACGCCATCCGCTGCATGGCGACGCCGCGCAACGGCCCATGGACCGCGGGTTCATCGCCCTGCTGTTCCTGACCAGCCTGACCGGCCTGTTGTTGCTGGCGCTACGCGATACCCAGGCCATGGGCCTGTTATTGGCCATCCACCTGGGCGTGGTCATGGCCTTGTTCCTGACATTGCCCTACGGCAAATTCGCCCACGGCATCTACCGCAGCGCGGCGCTGCTGAAATGGGCCATCGAAAAACGCCAGCCCGATCCCCTGAAACTGGGGGCCGACTGACATCCGCGCCCGCGCAGGCGGGCGCCTTATCACTACCCCGATAACCACGGAGACATTCCGATGAAGAAGTCCATGATCCAGGCCGCCTGCGGGGCGGCGCTGGCTACGTTCGTCTGTACCGCCGCAGCGGCGCAGTCCTTTCCCCAGCGCCCCATCACACTGGTCGTGCCGCATTCGGCCGGCGGCACGTCCGACATCCTGGCGCGCACGGTTGCCAGCGAAGCATCGAAGTCGCTGGGGCAGAACATCATTGTCGACAACAAGGGCGGCGCCAACGGTTCGATCGCCGCCAAGGCGGT
>DASPIV010000185.1:0-4183 GCA_035628955.1 Bordetella sp. | reverse complement strand
ATCCGCGGCGTGGTGCTGGACAAGGCCGCGGCCGGCCGCCTGGAGGCCAAGCCCGGCACGGCGGGCCTGCGCCTGGAGCGCCGCTACCTGGATGCGCGCGATGCCCTGGTCGAACTGGCGGTCAGCGTGCATCCGGCCGACCGTTTCAGCTACCGCGAATCGTTCCGCCGCGACTGGCAGGTGCCGGCGTGAAGGTTTCCGCGGCAGGAACACTGGCCATCACCCTGGCAGTGCAGGCATTGGTAGCGGCCGCGGCCCTGATGGTGCCGGTGCTGGCGCCGGTGCTCAGCGCGTCGGCCGGCGTGGGCGCGGAACTGGTCGGCGTATACGTATCGCTGATGTATGTAGGCGCCATGGCGGGCAGCCTGATGGCTGGCGGATGGGTGGCGCGGCTGGGCGCTATCCGGGCCAGCCAGCTGGGGCTGGTGTTGTGCGCGCTGGGCCTGCTGTGCAGCCTGTCGGGCCAGGTGGCCTTGCTGGCCGTGGGCGCCGTGCTGCTGGGGCTGGGCTACGGGCCCATTACACCGGCCAGCTCGCATTTGCTGATCCAGACCACGCCGGCGCATCGCATCTCTTTCGTGTTTTCGGTCAAGCAGACCGGCGTGCCGCTGGGCGGGGTACTGGCCGGGCTGCTGGCACCCAAGATGGAAATCGCCATCGGCTGGCGCGGCACCCTGCTTGCCACGGCGCTGGCCTGCCTGCTTTGCGCGGTGCTGGCGCAGGCGGTGCGCGCCGCGCTGGATGCCGATCGCAAGGCGGGTCGGCGTGCTGGGCTGGGCGACCTGCGTGCGCCGCTGGCGCTGATTTTCTCGCGGCGGTCGCTGGCACTGCTGGCTGGCGCTTCGTTGTGTTTTTCAGCGGTGCAGTGGTCATTCAGCGCCTATGTGGTGACCTATCTGCACGACAGCCTGGCCTATACGCTGGTGGCCGCCGGGGTGATGCTTTCAGTGGGCCAGGTGGCCGGCGTGGCGGGGCGTTTGTTGTGGGGCTGGGTGGCCGACCGCTATCTGGGCGCGATGGCCACGCTGGCCGTGCTGGCGCTGCTGATGACTGTGGGATCGGTCACGTTGGCCCTGCTGCCCGCGGGCGCGCCGGTGCCCGTGGTGGCGCTGGCCCTGATGGTGCTGGGTGCGGCCGGGGTGGGCTGGAACGGCGTGTACCTGGCCGAAGTGGCGCGCCAGGCTCCGCCCGGCAAGGCCGGCCTGGCCACCGGCGGCGCGCTCACCTGCACTTTCCTGGGCGTGGTGCTGGGTCCGCCGGCTTTCGGCGCCATCGCCTCGCTGCTCGACAGTTATCGCGTTGCTTTCGTGCTGATCGTGATTCCGGCGTTGCTGTTCGGCCTGTTGCTGGCCGCCCAGCGGCACCGCTACCAGGCCCAGGAGCCCGCCCCATGACCCGTTTGCGCAGTCTGTTGTTCGTACCCGGCGACCGGCCCGAACGTTTCGGCAAGGCGGCGGATGCCGGCGCCGACGCCATCATCCTGGACCTGGAAGATGCCGTCCTGCCCGATGCCAAGCCGGCGGCGCGCCAGGCGGTGGCCGGCTGGCTGGCAGCGTCGGGCCACGCGGCCATCGTGCGCATCAACAGTGCCGCCACCCCCTGGTTCGATGACGACCTGCGGGCCATCCGCCAGGCAGGCTGCCGCGCCGTCATGGTTCCCAAATCCGAAGACGCGGCGGTGTTGCTGCGGGTACGCCAGCAATTGGGCGACGCCACCGCGCTATTCCCGCTGGTCGAGACCGCGCTGGGCGCCGAGAACGCGCGTGGCCTGGCGCGCGCGCCCGGCGTCAGCCGACTGATATTCGGCAGCGTCGATTTCGCGCGCGATACGGGTATCCAGGATGAAGCCGGCTGGCTGCCCACGCGCGTTAGCCTGGTGCTGGCCTCGCGCCTGGCCGGCCTGGCCGCGCCCATCGACGGCACGACGCTGCACTGGGACGACGCCGCCGCCGTGCAGGCCGCGGCCGCCGCGGCGCGCCGGCTGGGATTCGGCGGGCAGCTGTGCATACACCCGCGCCAGGTCGCGCCGGTGAACCAGGGCTTTTTGCCTTCCGAACAAGAACTGGCCTGGGCGCAGCGCGTGGTGCAAGCCGTGGCCGAAGGCGGACGCGGCGCGATCACCGTGGACGGCAAGCTGGTAGACAAGCCGCTGCATGACCTGGCGCTCGCCTGGCTGGGGCAGGTGGGGTAAGAATCCGCGGCCCACCCTAAACGGGGATGCTGCGGCCAAGACGTAAGAAAACCGTCACAATCCAGCTTCTAAGTTTTACAAACTGGATCTGTTCACATCACAAAAATATCAATACAGTAGTCGCGTCATTCGCGCCCGAGTCCCCGCGCTGATGTCGGTACCGCAATCGCCTGGCAGTTTCGCGCCTCTGGACCGAGGCATTTGAATCAGCGTCAAAGGGCTTTAAAACCATGAATAAGCGGCATTGGGTTGTCAACGTTGGGTTGTGGGCGCTGGAGCCCGGTAAACCAGGGGATGCCTTAGACAAATCGCGCGCACCACGGCCCGTTCGGGCCAGCGTCATTGCCGGGCTATTAGGGTCTACGGTGTGGATGCTGCTGCCCACGGCGGCGTTGGCGCAGTCTTGCGGTATGCAAAGCGGCACCTATGTTTGCAATTATTCCGGCACGTCTACCGCCTACGCCTCGCAGACCGGTTCCCCGGATGCGTCTCCCATGCAGGTGAACACATCGGGCGATGTGGTGATGTCGGTGCAGCCCGGACAGGGTAGCGGCTTGAACTTCGGCTCTTACGGCGCCGATGGATCCGGCGGCAATGTCTATGGCCTGCAATTCAACAATACCGGCTCCATCACATTGAATTATGGCTCGGGTTCGAACTTGAGCCCGTACGGCTTGCAGGCCGTGCTGGGCGGGGGTAGCGGCAACCCTGGCGGGTCCAGCAGCCGCTTGTTCAGCTCGCAAATCGCGGGCGGAATTACGGTAACTAATTCCGGGTCAATGACGATCAACATGAGTGGCGGAACGACTACGCAGGGTGGCGGCATCCTGGCGAGGGAGTATGGTGGTGCCGGACAGGGTTCCGGGGCGGCCGGCGGGTCGACTGTGGGTTCGAGCATTACGAATACTGGGCAATTGCGTTTAACCGCGGCCGGAACAACCGGGTTCGCCGGAATGCAGGCCCTATCCCTCGGGGGATATAGCACCGGTAACGGCGGGGGCGGCAATGCCGGAGCGGCGTCCGTCACTTCAAACGGAGCTGTAGCGCTAAATTGGACCTGGCAGAACGCTGCCAGCACCAGTTCGGGTGTCTATGGCGTCCAGGCGCTTTCCCAGGGCGCCGATGGCGTCAGCACGAACACGAGCAGCTCTTCCGGCGGCGGAGGTACCGGCGGTCAGGGGCGCAGCGCCAGTGTCACGCTGAAAGAGTATGGCGATGTCGCTGTCACGGTGAGTGGAACGGCCCCGCAGAACAGCCCCGACGTACCCGCCGCCGTGGTCGCGGCGATGAGTCTGGGTGGCAACGGCGGGTCGGCCAGCCAAGGCAACGGCAACTCCGGTGCCTTCGGCGGTGGCGCCCAACAGGTGTCCATCAGCCACGCCGATGCCTACATCACCGCTACTGGCGACTACCTACCCGGCTTGGTCGCCTACGGTGCGGGTGGCGACGGGGGCAACGGAGGCGCCCCGAACTCTGCTTCCGTTGGCGGGAATCCTGCGCAAAATGGTGGGTATGGCGGCAGTACGGAGGGAGCCAGCGTCTCTGTCTCCGCAGTGAATCGCAGCATGACAATTTACGTTGGGTCCGATGGTCCTGGCGAGTCGCCCGCCATTGCCGGCATCCAAGTGGGGGGCGATGGGGGATGGGGCGGTTGGAGTCAAGACGCAGCATTTTCCTCGTCACAAGGCGGCGATGGCGGGGCTGGAGGTAACGCGGGACCCGTGTCGATCAGCGTGACAGGCCAAAATTCGAATGTCGTCACGGTGACCACAGACTCGCCCAGTTCGCCCGGTGTTTATGCTTCCAGCGTAGGAGGTGCCGGAAACTATGGCGGCCAAGCCATAACGACGCTGGGCGGCTCGGCTAATGGGGGAGACGGCGGCACGGGCGGTTCGGGCGGGGACATTACCGTTACGCTAACTTCGGCCCAGATTACGACAAACCATTCCAATGCCCCGGGGATCGTCGCGCGCTCGCTAGGGGGCGTCGGTG
>DASPIV010000184.1:0-5536 GCA_035628955.1 Bordetella sp. | reverse complement strand
GTGGCCGCGCGTGCCTGCCACCGGCCGGTGGTGCACGGCGAACACCACCGCGTCGCCCTGCCGCAGCGGCACTACGTCGGCGCGGGACTGCATGCGCGGGCGCTGGGTGGTCAGGACGAATTCGCCGCCAGTGAAATCGCGTCCCGGCTCGGACAGCAGGATAGCCACCTGCAGCGGAAATACGTGTTCGCCGTACAGGTCCTGATGCAGGCAGTTGTAGTCGCCGGGGCCATAGGCCAGTATCAAGGGCGTGGGGCGCTGCTGGCCGGCGGCGTGGCAGCGCCGCAGGAACTGCTCGTGGCTGGCGGGGTAGCGTACCTCTATGCCCATGGCTTCGTTCCAGCGGTTGGCCAATGGTGCCAGCAGCGGATACAGCGCGGTGCGCAATTGCGTAACGAGCTCGGGCAAAGGGTAGGCAAAGTACTTGTATTCGCCTTGCCCGAAACCGTGCCGCGCCATGACCACGCGGCTGCGATACCGCGCGTCGTCGGCGTAGCCGTCAGACAGTTGCTCGCATTCGCCGGCATCGAGCAGCGCGGGCAGCACGGCGTGGCCGTGCCCATCCAGGGCGGTTGCCAGGGCCGGCCAGTCCAGTGTGGCCAGGCGGTCGGCGGCCGGCAGGGTGGCGGTGTGCTTCATGGGCCCAGTGTAGGCACGGTGCCGGCGCGGGGCACCCGGGCTCTTGCGCCCGAATTCCCCGGCGGCGTTCAGCCGCAGCGCAGTGCGGTAATGGCGTCGCCGCCGTCGAGAATGACGTTCAGGCGCGCCGGGTTGTATTCCATGGTCATGACCTGGCCTGGCCGCAGTACGCGCAACTGGCTGGATTGCGAGCGGGCGCGCGCGTCATTGCCCACGGATTCGGAATACTTCTTGCCGATCAGGTCCTGGACGGGCTGGGCATCGCAGGTCGCGGGCGAGGCGGTGTCGCCCGATGGTGTGCCGGCGGCGCCGGCGTCGGGCGCATCGGATGAGGCGCGCTGTGTTCCAGGCGCGGCGCAGGCAGTCAGGCCGGCAACGAGGAAAACGGGAATCAGCTTGCGGATCATGAGGGCTCCTTCAGGCAGAACAGGCATCCATCATAGACCAGCGGGGCGGCCGATTTGTTCAACGGCCCGGCCTGCCCCGGGGGGCGTCAATCGGCATGGCCCGCCAAGGCCAGCGGAGAGCCCGCGGCGGCCGCCGCCGGCGTGCCGCGCAGGCGGGCTACGTCGCGCAGCGGCGGCGCCCCGTATTGGCGGCTGTACTCGCGGCTGAATTGCGAGGCGCTTTCATAGCCAACCTGGCGTGCCGCCGCACCGGCGTCCGCCAGCCCGGCCAGCAGCAGGCGCCGCGCCTCTTGCAGGCGCAGCTGCTTCTGGTATTGCAGCGGGCTCATGGCCGTCACCGCCTTGAAATGGTGGTGCAGCGACGAGGTGCTCATGTTGACCGAGTGGGCCAGTTGGTCGATGCGCAAGGGATGGTCGAAATGTGTCTGCAGCCATTCGACGGCCTGGCGCACCTGGTGGGTGGGGCCTTCGTGGCGCGCGATATGCCGCAGCCGTCCGCCCAGGTCGCCGGTCAGCAGGCGGTAGCTGATTTCGCGCCGCAATAGCGGCGCCAATACCCGGATGTCCTGCGGCGTGTCGAGCAGGCGCACCATGCGCAGCGCCGCATCGAGCAGGGGCGGGCAGACCCGCGCCACGGCCAGGCCGCGTCCGGCATCGGACTCGGCCGGCTGCGGCAGGCTGGTCTCGGCCAGCAAGTCGGCGGTGATGCGCGCGTCCAGGTCGAGCACGAAGCAGATATAGGGAGTGTCCGGGCTGGCCAGCGTCACGCGCGAAGCCACCGGCAGGTCGATCGAGGTCAGCAGATAGTGCGACGCGTTGTATTCGTGGACGTCTTCGCCGACTTCGACGCGCTTGGCGCCCTGCACCAGCAGCGCCAGCGATGGCCGGTACACGCCGAAGACCAGTTCGCTGGGCCGCGACGACCGGAAGAACGACAAACCCTCTATGGCGGTCGGGCACAGGCCATCGGCCTGTGCATGCCGGCCGATCAGTGCGGCAAGCTCGCCCAGGCCGGCGGCCAGGGCGGCCGGACAGGCCGAGGTATTGGTGGAAACGGGCGCCATGTTCATTGCCGATGTGCCGGACCACGCCATCTTACGCTTGCCCCGCCGGCGGTTTGAGCTGGGCCGCGAAGGGCAGCCTGCGGACGCGCTGCCCCGTTGCGGCGTACAGGGCGTTGGCCACGGCTGGCGCCACCGGCGGTACGCCGGGTTCGCCCACGCCGGTGGGCTTTTCGGTGGATGCCACGGTATGCACTTCAATGGCGGGCATTTCATTGATGCGCATGACCGGGTAGTCGTGGAAATTGCTTTGTTCGACCTGCCCGTCTTTCAGGGTCAGGGCGCCGTGCAGCGCGGTCGACAGGCCGAAACCGATGCCGCCTTCCATCTGGGCGCGCACGACATCGGGGTTCACCACTACGCCGCAGTCCAGCGCGCACACGATGCGATCGACTTTGAACGAGCCGTCGGCCTTGACGGTGACTTCGGCCACTTGCGCCACGATAGTGTTGAACGATTCGTGCAGCGCCACGCCCCTGCCGCGCTTTTCGCCCTGGGCGCCGGCCGCCAGCGGCTGGGACCAGCCGGCCCGTTCGGCGGCCAGTTCCAGCACTTTGCGGTGGCGCGGATGCTGGTCGAGCAGGGCGGCGCGGTAGGCCACCGGGTCTTGCCCGGCAGCCACCGCGGCCTCGTCCATCAAGCCTTCGGCCGAAAACGCGGTATGGGTGTGGCCCACCGATCGGTACCACAGCACAGGCACGCCGACGTCCTTGGGCGTGTACGACTCGACCCGCAGATTGGGCACGGTATAGCGCAGGTCGGCCTGGCCTTCTACCGATGTGGGATCGATGCCGTTCTGCATGGCGGCCTCGAAGGGGCCGCCCAGGAAGATCGATTGGCCCGCCAGCCGTACGTGCCAGGCTTGCAGCCTGCCCTGTGCATCCAGGCCGATGCGCGCGCGATGCACGTTCAAGGGCCTATAGTAGCCGCCGCGCGTGTCGTCTTCGCGGCTCCATACCAGCTTGATGGGGGCGTGCACGCCCTGGTCGCGCGCGGCCTTGGCAATGAACACGGCCTCGGTCACGTAGTCGGCATGCGCGTTGGCGCGCCGTCCGAAACTGCCGCCGGCATAGAGCTGGTTGATGTAAACCTGCTCCGGGGCCAGGCCCAGTATCCCGGCCACCGCTGCCTGGTCGACGGTCTGGAATTGCTCGCCGTTCCAGATGTCGCAGCGGGCGTCGCCCAACCGCACCAGGCAGTTCATGGGTTCCATCGCGGCATGCGCCAGGTAGGGCACTTCGTATTCGGCCTCGATGATGCGGGCAGCCTGCGCCAAGGCGGCATCCACGTCGCCATGGCTGGCCGCCACGGTGCCGGGACGGTCCAGCGCTGCGCGGAACTGCGCACGGATTTCATCGCTGCCCTTGCGATAGGCCTGGCTGTCGTCCCATTGCACTTGCAGCGCGTCGCGTCCGGTGCGGGCGGCCCAGGTGTTGTCGGCCAATACGGCCACACCCTCGAAGTTGTGTCCGGTGCCGGCAAACTGCACCACGTGGCGCACGCCGGGCACGGCCTTGGCCTTGCTGGCATCGAAGCTGGCGACCTTGCCGCCGAAGCGGGGCGGGTGGGCGGCCATCGCCACCAGCATGCCGGGCAGCTTCATGTCCTGGGTGAATATGGCCGTGCCGTCGGTCTTGGCGATACCGTCGACGCGGCGTGGCGCTTCGTTACCGATCAGCTTGAAATCGGCCGGCGCTTTCAGCGCCACCGAAGCGGGCACGGGTTGCCTGGCGGCAGCGGCCGCCAGCTCGCCGAAGCCGGCTTGCCGTTGCGACGCGGCATGGCGCACGACGCCCGCCGATACCGTGATGTCCTTGGGGTCGACCTGCCATTGCTCGGCCGCCGCGGCAACCAGCATGGCGCGCGCCGTGGCGCCGGCACGGCGCATCTGTTCATACGAATTGGCGATGGCGGTGCTGCCCCCGGTGCCTTGCACGCCCAGCGCCAGGTTCTTGTACAGCTCGGTATTGGCGGGGGCGCCTTCGACGCGTACGCGGGACCAGTCGGCATCGAGCTCTTCGGCCACCAGCGTGGCCAGGCCGGTGTAGGCGCCCTGGCCCATTTCCAGGTGCTTGGACAGCACCGTCACGCTGCCGTCGGTGCCGACACGCACGAAGGCGTTGGGGGCGAAGGCGCCGGCACCGGCCGGGGGGGCGGCAGCGCCGGCCGCGGCACGCGCGGCCGCCGGGCCCAGCGCAATGCTAAGCACCAGGCCGCTCGCGCCCTGCATGAAGCGGCGGCGGCTGACATTGCGTACCGGCGGAATCGACGCGGTGTGGAAACGCACGATGGGATGCATGAGTGACTCCTTCAGGCCAGCGCGCGCGCGGCTTCGTGGATGGCGGCGCGAATGCGCACATAGGTGGCGCAGCGGCACACATTGCCGCTCATGGCGTTGTCGATGTCGGTGTCGGTGGGCTGTTTGTTCTGGGCCAGCAGGGCGGTAGCCGACATGATCTGGCCCGACTGGCAGTATCCGCATTGCGCCACGTCGAGCTTGCGCCAGGCGGCCTGCACGGCTTGCCCGACTCTGTCGCTGTCCACGCCTTCGATGGTGGTGATCTGCTGGCCGGCCACGGCCGCCAGCGGCGTCACGCACGAGCGTATGGCCGTGCCGTTGGCGTGTACCGTACAGGCCCCGCACAGTGCCATGCCGCAGCCGTATTTGGTTCCGGTCAGATTGGCGACGTCGCGCAACGCCCACAACAGCGGCATTTCATCGGGCGCGTCCAACGCAGTGTCTTTGCCATTGATATTCAAGCTGGCCATGGCGGATTCCTTCCTGGGCTTGCGGGGCCCGTGCCCCGCAGACGTGCAGGATAAGAAATCCGCACCCGCTACAGCAATGCCGATTACTCCGCCATTCTTGCCCGATCCTGCGAATATGCAGGATCAGGCAGCACCCTGGGCCTGCTTGCGCGCGCGGCGCTGGCGCACGGCCTCGGCCAGGGTGTCCAGCACCGGTTCGGTCTGCGCCCAGCCCAGGCAGGCGTCGGTGATCGATACGCCATGCCGCAGCGGCACGCCGGGCTTGAGGTCCTGGCGGCCTTCTTCCAGGTGGCTTTCGATCATGACGCCGATGATGCGCGATTCGCCCTGCGCCAGCTGGCCGGCCACGTTGCGCGCGACATCGACCTGGCGTTGGTGCGACTTGCTGGAATTGGCGTGCGAGCAATCGATCATGACCTGTTCGCGCTGACCGGCCGCCTTCAGGGCCGCGCAGCAGGCCGCCACGCTGGCCGCGTCGTAGTTGGGCCCTTGCTTGCCGCCGCGCAGGATGACGTGGGTGTCGTCATTGCCGCGCGTCTCGAAAATGGCCGCCATGCCCATCTTGGTCATGCCCATGAAGGCATGGTGCGCGCGCGCGGCCACGATGGCGTCGGCTGCGACTTGCATGCCGCCGTCGGTGCCGTTCTTGAAGCCCAGCGG
>DASPIV010000183.1:0-11354 GCA_035628955.1 Bordetella sp. | reverse complement strand
AGAGCGTCTGGCCGGCCCGGCAGGCGCCGTCGATGGCCGCATTATCGCGCTGGATCTGCTGCCTATGGAACCCGTTGCGGGGGTCGAATTCATCCAGGGGGACTTTCGGGATGACGACGTTTTGCAACAGTTGCAAGAAATGGTGGGCGGCCAGCCGGTGGATCTTGTAATTTCCGACATGGCCCCCAACTTGTCGGGAGTCGGTGTCGCCGATTCCGCGCGTATCCAGCATGTCTGCGAGCTGGCCCTGGAATTCGCCTGCGCCCACCTCAAGCCCGATGGCGCGCTGATCGTCAAGGCTTTTCACGGCAGCGGTTTTTCGCAGATCGTGCAGACCTTCAAGCAGCGCTTCAAAAGGGTGGTCGAACGCAAACCGAAAGCCTCGCGGGACAAGTCCTCCGAAACTTTCCTGGTGGCGCGCGACCTGAAGCCCTGAACCCGCCGCGGCAAACCGCCGCGGCCTGATCAACCCACCCTGTCGAGGCCAGCCTACCCAGCCAGTCCGAATGTGTATCAGGCGCCCCCGTGGGGTGCCCAGACGAGATCTGCCCCGACAGGGTAGAATGAGCTATTGACATACTTGTGACTGTGCCATATGCGCGGGGCGGTCGCCGGTCGGAATCGAAAGCAGGAGATCGACCTTGAACAATTCATTTTCTAAAGTTGCGGTCTGGATGGTGATCGCACTGGTCCTGTTCACGGTATTTAAACAGTTCGATGGGCGTGCACAGACGCAAGACGGCGTCAGCTACACCCAGTTCATGGAAGATGCCAAAGCGGGCCGTATTCGCAAGGTTGATGTGCAGGCCGATGTCCTGTATGTCACCCCCGATACCGGGCGTTCTTACACCCTGACCTCGCCGGGCGACCTGTGGATGGTCTCCGACTTGCTCAAGTATGGGGTCGACGTCTCGGGCAAGGCCCGCGAAGAGCCCTCGCTGCTGATGAGCATTTTCGTGTCGTGGTTCCCCATGCTGCTGTTGATCGGCGTGTGGGTGTTCTTCATGCGCCAGATGCAGGGTGGCGGACGCGGGGGCGCATTCAGCTTCGGCAAATCGCGCGCCCGTATGCTCGACGAAAACACCAACCAGATCACGTTCGCCGACGTGGCCGGCTGCGACGAAGCCAAAGAAGACGTCCAGGAACTGGTCGACTTCCTGCGCGACCCCAGCAAGTTCCAGAAGCTGGGCGGGCGCATTCCGCGCGGGGTGCTGATGGTGGGCTCGCCGGGTACCGGCAAGACGCTGCTGGCCAAGGCCATCGCCGGTGAAGCCAAGGTGCCGTTCTTCAGTATCTCGGGTTCCGATTTCGTTGAAATGTTCGTGGGCGTGGGTGCTGCCCGCGTGCGCGACATGTTCGAGAACGCCAAGAAGCACGCCCCGTGCATCATCTTCATCGACGAAATCGACGCGGTGGGCCGCCAGCGTGGCGCAGGCCTGGGCGGTGGCAACGACGAGCGCGAACAGACCCTGAACCAGATGCTGGTCGAAATGGACGGCTTCGAGTCCGGCCAGGGCGTGATCGTCATCGCCGCCACCAACCGTCCCGATGTGCTCGACCCGGCCCTGCTGCGTCCGGGCCGTTTCGACCGCCAGGTCGTGGTGCCGCTGCCCGATATCCGTGGCCGCGAACAGATCCTGCGCGTGCACATGCGCAAGGTGCCTCTGTCGCCCAACGTCGATGCCACCATCCTGGCGCGCGGCTGCCCCGGCTTCTCGGGCGCCGACCTGGCCAACCTGGTGAACGAGGCCGCCCTGTTCGCGGCACGCCGCAACGGGCGTACCGTCGACATGTCCGACTTCGAAAAGGCCAAGGACAAGATCATCATGGGCGCCGAGCGCCGCTCGATCGTCATGCCCGAAGACGAACGCAGGAACACCGCTTACCACGAGTCCGGCCATGCCATCGTGGCGCGCATGCTGCCCAAGACCGACCCGGTGCACAAGGTCACCATCATTCCGCGTGGCCGCGCGCTGGGCGTGACCATGCAGTTGCCTGAAACCGACCGCTACAGTATGGACAAGGATCGCCTGCTGAACACCATTGCGGTGCTGTTCGGCGGCCGTATCGCCGAAGAGCTCTTCATGAACCAGATGACTACCGGGGCCTCGAACGACTTCGAGCGTGCCACGGCCATCGCCCGCGACATCGTCACGCGCTACGGCATGACCAGCGAGCTGGGCCCCATGGTGTACGCCGAGAACGAAGGCGAGGTCTTCCTGGGCCGCAGCGTCACCAAGACCACCCACATGTCCGAAGCCACCATGCAGAAAGTCGACGGCGAGATCCGCCGCATCATCGACGAACAGTATGGCGTGGCGCGCAAGATCCTGGAAGACAACCGCGAAATGGTCGAGACCATGACTCGCGCCCTGCTCGAATGGGAAACCATCGACGCCGACCAGATCAACGACATCACCTCGGGTCGTCCGCCGCGTCCGCCCAAGACGCCGGAAGGGCCGTCCGACAACGCCGATACGCCGCCCACCGGGTTGGCCACGGGTGGCAGCACGCCGGCGGCGATCTAAAAGTACCGGTCTGCGTACATGGCCAACACCTTCCTGTGCGGGCGCTTCGAGTTTGATCTTGAGCGCCCGCTCGTGATGGGTATTGTCAACATCACGCCCGACTCGTTCTCCGACGGCGGCCAGCACGCCCATACCGAAGCGGCCGTGCGCCATGCGCATCGCCTCATCAGCGAAGGCGCGCACATCCTCGACCTGGGCGGCGAGTCCACCCGGCCGGGGGCCGAGCCGGTGTCGGCACACGACGAACTGGCAAGGCTGTTACCCGTGATCGAGGCCCTGCGCGGTTGCGGCGTGCCGCTGTCCATCGACACCTTCAAGCCCGATGTCATGCGCGCGGTGCTCGACGCCGGCGCCGACATGATCAACGACATCTACGGCTTTCGCCAGCCGGGGGCCATCGATGCCGTGGCGCAGACGCGCTGCGGGCTGTGTGTCATGCACATGAAAGGCGAGCCCGGAACCATGCAGCAGGCCCCCGAGTATGCCGACCTGCTGGGCGAGATCGGGGTCTTTCTCGGGGCTCGCGCCCAGCGTTTGCGCGCCGCCTGGATCGACCCGCGCCGTATCGTGCTGGATCCCGGCTTCGGATTCGGCAAGACGGCAGACCATAATTACCAATTACTGCGCCGGCTATCCAGCCTGCGGGTATCCAGTTATCCCTTGCTGACCGGCTTGTCGCGCAAGACCATGATAGGCGATGCCACCGGCAAACCGGTGTCGGAGCGCCTGGCCGGCAGTGTCGCCGGCGCCCTGGCTTGCGTGTCGCGCGGCGCCTCTATCGTGCGCGTGCACGACGTGGCGCCTACCGTCGACGCCCTGAAGGTCTGGCAAGCAGCCGAACAAGGAGCCATACGAGCATGACGCAACGCAAGTATTTCGGAACCGACGGGGTTCGAGGCGAGGTCGGCGGCGAGGTCATCAACGCCGCTTTTGCATTGCGCCTGGGCTATGCCGCCGGCCGCGTACTGGCCCGCCAGCATGGCGGGCGGGGCGGTACCCGCCCGCAGGTCGTTATAGGCAAGGACACGCGCATTTCGGGCTACATGCTCGAATCCGCCCTGGAAGCCGGCCTGTCGGCCGCGGGCATCGACGTACTGCTGGCCGGCCCGGTGCCGACCCCGGCGGTAGCCTACCTGACCCGGGCGCTGCGCCTGGTGGCGGGCATTGTCATCAGCGCCTCGCACAATCCCTACCAGGACAACGGCATCAAGTTCTTCTCGGCGCAGGGCATGAAGCTGCCCGATGAAATCGAGGCCGACATCGAGGCTGCCCTCGATGAACCGCTGGGATGCGTCGATTCCGCCGCATTGGGGCGTGCGCGCCGCATGCAGGACTCGCAGGGCCGCTATATCGAATTCTGCAAGAGCACCTTCCCCAACGATCTGGATCTGAATGGTGTAAAGATCGTCGTCGACGCGGCCCATGGCGCGGCCTACAACGTGGCTCCGCATGTGTTCAGCGAATTGGGGGCCGATGTCCATGCCATAGGCGTGGCGCCCGACGGATTCAACATCAATGAAGGGGTAGGGGCGCTGCACCCCGAATCGCTGGCGCAAACCGTGCAGGCGCGGGGTGCCCACCTGGGTATTGCCCTGGACGGCGACGCCGACCGCCTGCAGATGGTCGATGGCGCGGGCCGCATCTACAACGGCGACGAACTGCTGTATGCCATCGTGCTTGAACGCATGAGCCGCGGCAAGGTGGCGGGCGTGGTCGGCACTCTGATGACCAACTACGGCTTCGAATTGCAGATGCAGCGCCTGGGCGTGGGGTTCGAGCGCGCCAACGTGGGCGACCGCTACGTGCTGGAACAAATGCAGGCGCGCGGCTGGCTATACGGGGGCGAAAGCTCCGGGCACCTGCTCTGCCTGGATTGCCACACTACCGGCGACGGCATTATTGCCGCCCTGCAAGTGCTGACGGCGCTGCGCCGCAGCAATCAGACCCTGGCCGAGTGGCTGGGCGACCTGCGCATGTATCCTCAGAAAATGATCAATGTGCCCCTGGCGCCGGGCATCGACTGGAAATCACATGCCGGCCTGGCCGCCGCCAAGGCTGCCGTCGAGGCCGAACTGGCGGGCCGGGGCAGGGTGCTGATCCGTGCCTCGGGTACCGAACCCAAGCTGCGCCTGATGGTCGAGGCCGAAGATGCCGGCATGGCGGCCTCGTGCGCCGAAAAATTGGCGGCCAGCCTGGCCTGAGCCGGACAACCGTGATGCCCAGCCGGCTTCCAACGGAAGCCGGCTTTTTATTGCCTGTTTCTGCGCGTTTCTCGCTAACATTTTGAATCATATTGAACCAAATAGAAGTTTTCGTGTTCCGGCGTAAACTTCATGGTCATGTCACATTTCAGTCAGAAGCCTGACACATCCGGTCTCCACACTGTCTGCACATTCTAGGAGTCCCGCGTAATGCTCGAATTAGCACGCATTGATTCTCGGCAGAATGGCGCCGAGTCCTGGACCAGCTCCGCGTCGCGGATCCTGGTGGTGGGGCTTGCGCGCACGCCTGACGAAGTCGAGCAGATCCAGCGCCTGCGTTACCAGGTATTCACCGAAGACATGGGGGTGGTTTTCCCCGACGCGCACGACGGCATCGAGCAAGACCGCTATGACCCCTGGTGCGAGCACCTGATGGTGCGCGAACTCGATTCCGGCCGGGTGGTGGGCACGTACCGGATCATGACCCCCGAAAAAGCGCGCGAGGCCGGCGGCTATTATTCCGAATCCGAATTCGACCTGTCCGGCCTGGACGCGCTGCGCGCCGAAATGGTCGAAGTGGGTCGTTCCTGCACCCACGCAGACCACCGCGGCGGCGCGGCCATCATGTTGCTGTGGTCCGGGCTGGCTGAGTTCATGCGCCGGGGCGGCTACCGTTACATGCTGGGCTGTGCCAGTGTCAGCCTGCGCGACGATGGCGTCACCGCCGCCGAAGTCTGGCGCAACGTCGCCGGACACTTGCGGGATCCGGGGCAGCCTCAGATCAAGCCCCTGCACCGCTACCCGGTCGAACGCCTGGACAGCGTGCTGCCGGCACGCGTGCCCCCGCTGATCAAGGGCTATCTGAAGCTGGGTGCCCGTATTTGCGGCGAACCCGCCTGGGACCCGGACTTCAATACGGCCGACTTTCCCGTGTTGCTGGACATGACCCGCATGGATGAGCGCTACCGGCGCCATTTCGGCCTGGAAGCCATCGAGCCCGAGGTGGCCTGATCATGCGCCGGCTGCTCAGGCGGTTGAGCATCCGGTTGATCTGTCGGGCCACCCGGTCGTTGCGGCTAGAACTCAAGCAGCTCGAAAGAGAAACCGACTTTTCGCCATTCTGATTCTTCGGCGCGCAGCGTGAAATCGCTGAGCGGATGCTTGGCCAGCCAGGCCCGGTTCACCCGCACCACGATCGAATCGCCGCGCACCGACACCGTAAGCGGCATCTGGGGCATGTCGAGCCGGCGGCGCTGCAACAGCACTGCCAGCCGCAGGCACAGGATGGCCACCCATTGGCTGCGGTCGCGCACCAGCGCTTCCAGCTTGGCCAGCTTGCCCTGGTGGCCCAGCGCCAGCAGCGCCAGCAGTTGCTGGTCGGCCCGCGAAAAGCCTGGCATGTCGGCGTTGCCCAGCACGTAGGCGGTGTGTTTGTGATACGCGTTGTGGGCGATGGACAGGCCCACTTCGTGGAGGTCGCCCGCCCAGCCCAGCGCATTGCGCAGTTCGCTGCGGCCTTCGTCGGGCGGGTAGATCGAATCGAACAAGGTCAGCGCCGCCTGGCGTACGCGCTGGGCCTGGTTGGGATCGATGTGGTAGCGCTTCATGAACTGCTGCACCGACTCGTCGCGCTTGTCGTGCGCGGCATCGCGGCCGAGCAGGTCGTACAGCACCCCCAGCCGCAGTGCGCCGTCGCCGGTATGCATGATTTCGATGCCCAGCTCGTCGAACAGCGCGCTCATGATGGCCAGGCCGCCGGGCAGTACGTCGGCGCGTTCCAGCTTGATGCCGGGCAGTTCCTGCGGGATGACCCGGCCGGAACGGATGATACGGTCTTTCAGGCGGTTCAGGCCCACCCGCGTAATGCCATGGTCGGAAAAGCCGCATTCGGTCAGGATGGCGTACAGCGCCTTGGCGGTGCCTGATGAGCCATACGCTTCTTTCCAGCCCGTCTTGCGGTACTGCTTGGCGATCACTTCGATTTCGCGCCGTGCCGCCAGTTCGGCCTGTTTCATCTGGTGGGCGTCGACCGCGCCGTCGGGGAAGAACTGCCGGCTGTAGCTGACACAGCCCATGTACAGCGATGACATCAGGCCCGGCTCGAAACCCTTGCCGATGATGACTTCGGTGGATCCGCCGCCGATGTCGACCACCAGCCGCTTGTTGGGCGAAAGGGGCAGCGTATGCACCACCCCCGAAAAAATAAGCCGGGCTTCTTCGCGCCCGGCAATGACTTCAATGGGGAAGCCCAGCGCGGCTTCGGCGCGCGGCAGGAATTCCGGCGTGTTGCGGGCCACCCGGAAGGTGTTGGTGGCCACTGCCCGCACCCGGCTGGGGTGGAAACTGTGCAGCCGTTCGCCGAAGCGTTCCAGCACCGCCACGGCACGTTCTACCGAGGGCTCGCCCAGCCGCTTGTCCTGGTCCAGCCCGGCGGCCAGCCGTACGGTCTCTTTCAGGCGGTCGATCTGGTAGATCTGCGCCCCGCCTTCCTGTTGGACGACCCGCCCGATAGACAGGCGAAAGCTGTTTGAGCCGAGGTCTACGGCGGCCAGTAGGTGATCCATGCGGCATGTCGGTAAGGCTGTAAGTGGCCCGATTATAGAGAACCGATATGACAGCGCCTTGCGGGGCTGCCACACCCCCTGCTTTTTGGCGTACGCTAGGCGGTTGCACTGCAGTGTCATGGAACCGTCACGTAACTGCAGTAAAACCAGGCCTTTGTCCTTTTGCATGGAATCCGGTATGTCGACTCGTCCGTCTGTTGAACCTGCGTTCCTGAACCGCGAGCTTTCACTGCTGAAATTCAATGAGCGGGTTCTGGCCATGGCGGAAAACCCCCAGGTGCCATTGCTCGAACGCCTGCGCTACGTGTGCATCGTCAGTTCCAATCTGGACGAATTCTTTGAAATCCGCATTTCCAGCCTGAAAGAGCAGCAGCGCCAGAATTCGGCACTGGTGGGAGCCGACGGACGCACGCCGGCCGAGGCCTTCGAGCGCCTGCAGCAGAAGGTGCATACCCTGGTCGACCGCCAGTACGCCTTGCTGAACGACGATATCCTGCCGCGCCTGGACGCCGAAGGCATCGCCCTGCACCATGCCTCCGAATGGAACGCCGAGCAGCAGCAATGGGCGCACAACGTGTTCAATCGCGACGTCATGCCGCTTCTGACGCCCATCGGGCTGGACCCGGCCCACCCGTTTCCGCGCGTCTACAACAAAAGCCTGAATTTCATCGTGGCCCTGTCGGGCGCCGACGCCTTCGGCCGCCAGGCCTCGATTGCCGTGGTGCAGGCGCCGCGGGCCTTGCCGCGCCTGATCAAGATGCCGCCCGAGATCTCCGGCCAGCCCGAAGGCTACATTCTGCTGACCTCGCTGCTGCGCGCCTTCGTGGGCGAACTGTTTCCCGGCCTGGAGATGCTGGGCTGCTACCAGTGGCGGGTGACGCGCAACAGCGACCTGTTCGTCGACGAAGAAGAAGTTACCAATCTGCGCCACGCCTTGCAGGGCGAGCTGTCGCAGCGCAATTTCGGGGCGGCCGTGCGGCTGGAAATCGACCGCCTGACCCCGCCCGACCTGGAAGCCTACCTGCAGCGCGAGTTCTCGCTGACCGCCGAAGACACCTACCGCGTCAACGGCCCGGTGAATCTGTCGCGCCTGATGCAGCTTTGCAATGCCGGCACGCGTCCTGACCTGCTGTTTCCGGAATACCACGGCAGCGTGCCACCCCCGCTGGACCGCGTGGCCAGCAGGCCGGCCGACCTGTTCGCGACGGTGGCGCAGGGCGACCAGTTGCTGCACCACCCGTACCAGTCGTTCCAGCCTGTCATCGACTTCCTGACGGCAGCCGCCGTGGACCCCGACGTGATGGCCATCAAGCAGACCATCTATCGCACCGGCGAAGACTCCGAGCTGATGCAGATCCTGCTGGCGGCCGCGCGCGCCGGCAAGGAAGTGACGGTGGTGGTCGAACTGATGGCCCGCTTCGACGAGCAGACCAACATCAACTGGGCAGCCCGCCTGGAAGAGGTGGGGGCGCACGTGGTGTATGGCGTCGTGGCCCACAAGACGCACGCCAAGATGGCCCTGGTGCTGCGCCGCGAAAAAGGCCGGCTGCGCCGCTATGCGCACCTGGGCACCGGCAACTACCATCCGCGCACCGCCCGCTTGTATACCGATTTCGGCCTGCTGACCGCCGATCCGCGGCTGTGCGAGGACATGGACAAGGTATTCACCCAGCTGACCGGCCTGGGTGCCCGGCGCACCCTGAAGGCCCTGCTGCAGTCGCCCTTTACCCTGCACGAGACCATGATGGCGCTGATCCGGGCCGAGATCCGGGCCGCCAAGGCTGGCCGCAAGGCGCGCATCATGGCCAAGATGAATTCGCTGCTCGAAGAGCAGATCATCACCGAGCTGTACAAGGCCAGCCAGGCGGGGGTGAAGATCGACCTGGTGGTGCGCGGGGTGTGCGCCTTGCGGGCCGGCGTGCCCGGATTGTCGGACAATATCCGGGTGCGCTCGATCGTGGGGCGTTTCCTGGAGCACTCCCGGGTGTTCTATTTTTATGCCGATGGCGAGGAAACCGTTTATCTGTCGTCGGCCGACTGGATGGACCGCAACTTCTTCCGCCGGGTCGAGGTGGCTTTTCCCGTATTCGACAAGGCGCTGAAAAAGCGGGTTATCGACGAGGCTTTCACCTACGCCCTGCGCGACAACCAACTGGCCTGGCAGCAGCAGCCCGACGGCTCGTACGTGCGGGTACGCAGCCGCCGCGCGCCCTTCAATATGCACGATTTCCTGATGGAACGCCTGGGCTAGAAGCCGGTTTTCCTGCAAAGGAACCCGGCGGCGGACATGGTGCGGATCGCGTATGTGACTGTCACGGTCTTGTCATGTTGGCCTTCTAAGATTCGTTACGTCGATGATCAGACGGGTGCAGTCAGCCCGCCACGACTTCCTCAACGAGCACAGAAGGAACCTGAATGTTCAACCGTGTCTTCAAGCAAATTACCGTCGGCGTTGCACTGGGCAGCGCCGTTTTCGCCGTGCAGGCCGCCAACATCACCGGCGCCGGCGCCTCGTTCCCGTACCCGGTTTATGCCAAGTGGGCCTCGGACTACAAGGCTGCCTCGGGTAACGCCGTCAACTACCAATCCATCGGATCGGGCGGCGGCCAGCAACAGATCAAGGCCAAGACGGTCGATTTCGGCGCCTCCGACGACCCCCTGAAGGCCGACGACCTGGAAAAGAACGGCCTGCTGCAGTTCCCGGCCGTGATCGGCGGCACCGTGCCGGTGATCAACGTCGAAGGCATCAAGCCGGGCCAACTGAAGCTGTCTGGCCCGCTGCTGGCCGACATTTTCCTGGGCAAGATCAAGAAATGGGATGACGCCGCCATCAAGGCGCTGAACCCCGATGCCAAGCTGCCTTCGGCCGACATCATCGTGGTGCACCGTTCCGACGGTTCGGGCACGACCTTCGGCTGGACCAACTACCTGTCGAAAGTCTCGCCCGAATGGAAAGAGAAAGTCGGCGAGGGCAAGGCCGTGAAATGGCCCACCGGCCAGGGCGGCAAGGGTAACGAAGGCGTGGCTGCCTACGTGGGCCAGTTGAAGAACTCGATCGGCTACGTCGAATACGCCTACGCCAAGCAGAACAAGCTGGCCTGGACCCAGTTGCAGAACAAGGACGGCAAGTTCGTGCAGCCCGAGCAGTCGGCCTTTGCCGCCGCTGCCGCCAACGCCGACTGGAAGAGCGCGCCCGGCATGGGTGTGGTGCTGACCAACGAGCCCGGTGCCGAATCGTGGCCCGTGACGGCTGCCACCTTCATCCTGGTGCACAAGGTGCAGGACAAGCCCGAACAAGGCCGCGCCGTGCTGGAATTCTTCGACTGGGCCTTCAAGAATGGCAGCAAGTCGGCCGCGGCGCTGGATTACGTGCCGCTGCCCGACTCGGTAACGGCTGAAATCCGTGCCGCCTGGGGCGAAATCAAGAGCGCCGACGGCAAGCCGGTCTGGAAGTAAACGCAGTCTGTTGTCATGCGGCGCGCGGGCCCAGTGCCTGCGCGCCAAGCTGCGCCGCCCCGCGCGCGCCTACCGAAGCGTATATCAAGGAAAGTCCATCCATGAGCGCGGTAATGGATAATACGGTGTTGCTACCGTCCCGCGAGACGGATTCCGTCACCACCGGCACGCCCTCGCCTATGAAGCAAAGCAAAAACGCGCTAATGGATGCGCTTTTCAAGAACCTGACCCGGCTGTTCGCCTTCCTGGTGTTCATCTTGCTGGCGGCGATCATGGTGTCGCTGATCTACGGCAGCCGCGAAACCCTGGCCAAATATGGCTTGTCGTTCCTGTGGACGAACGACTGGGATCCGGTCCAGCAGAATTTCGGCGCGGTGGTGCCTATCGTGGGCACGCTGATGACCTCGGCCATTGCGCTGATCATCGCGGTGCCCGTGTCGTTCGGCATCGCCATCTTCCTGACGGAACTGTCGCCCGCCTGGCTGCGCCGCCCGCTGGGCACGGCCATCGAGATGCTGGCCGCCATCCCCAGCATCATCTACGGCATGTGGGGCCTGTTCGTCTTTGTTCCCATTTTCCAGGAATACGTGCAGCCCGGGCTGATC
>DASPIV010000182.1:0-10607 GCA_035628955.1 Bordetella sp. | reverse complement strand
GGCATCGGCGCGATCTCGCTGGCCAGCGATGCCGGTATCGCCTGGCTGATACGCCGCTACGCGCGCCGGGGCGACGACCTCTACGGTGTATTGGTCCTGATCGGCGCCACGGTGCTGACCAGCGCGGCAGCCGCGGGCCTGGGCGTGGGCTGGCTGGCGTATTCCAGCGGGCTGCCGTTCTGGGACACCGTGTGGATATGGTGGGCGGCCAACGTCACCGGTGTGCTGCTGCCCGCTATTGCGATCCTCAGCTGGACGAATGTGGCCGGCAAGGCGCGGCGTCCTGCCATGGCGGCCTTGCTGTGCGGAATGCTGGCCTGGGCGCTGCTGTGCTTGAGCGCCTGGTATGTATTCGCAGAAATCACGCCTCACGCGCATCGTCCGTCGGTGGTGTTTCCGCTGGCGTGCGCGCCCATTCTGTTGGCGGCGGTGATGTCGGTGGCCTGGGGCAGCCGGGGGGGCGCGGTGGGATTGGTCAGCCTGGGCGCCATTGCCTTGTACTACGCGGCCGATGATCGCGGGCCGTTCTTTCCGCATGGCTTGCAGCCGGGCGAATCGCTATTGCTGGCCCAGTGCTATCTGTCGGTCACCGCACTGCTGCTGGCGTTCTTGTGGGTCTATACCAACGGGCGGCGGCCAGGCGGCGCGATGGCCAGTGTGGACGCCGGCATCATGTACCAGTACGACCCCGCAAGCGGGCGCCTGGCCTGGGACGGCAATCCGCAGGCGGTGCTGGGGCTGGATGCGGCGCCGCTGGACAACCTGGACGCACTGCTGGAACGCGTGCATCCGGACGATCGCCATGCGCTGAAGACACGCTGGATGGCGGCGGCCACAGGCCCTGTCGATGCGGCGCTGGGGCTGCGCGTGGCCGCCCGCGCGGGGTGGGTACGGGTAGTGGATCGCAATCCCACCGCCATCGGCGGCGGCCACGGCGTGGCGGTGGTCGGAACCTGGCAAGTGCAGCAGCGCTGGGGGTGGCGATGAACACCGCGTGCGGGTTGGACTCTCCAAGGAGACCGCAATGATACAAATCGCGCTGCTGTTGTTCGGCGCTGATTTCGTGCGCCGCCAGGCGGGCATACTGGCCTGGCTGGGCGCGGGGTGGGCGGTTCTGGGCGTGTTCATCGTGATCGATGGCCTGGACGGCGTGCGGTATTTCCCCGTGCACGTGTTCGGTGCCTTCCTGCTGCTGGAAAGCCTGGTCACGCTTGGCGTGGCGTCCGGTGGCGTGGGCGCGCAGAAGGCGATGCTGTATTTCAAGGGCGGGCTGTTCCTGTTCATTGCGGTGCTGATCCTGTCGGGGCGCAATACCAGCAACCTGTTGCTGGCCATTGTGTTCGGACTGGCATATTTCGTAATGGGTACTCTGCAGATGGCCTCGTCGTGGGTGGTGCGGTTCCCGCACTGGAAGCAGGCTTTCCTGGGCGGGCTGGCGCAAGTGGCGTTCGCCATCTTCCTGTTCCAGCCCTACCCCACGCACTACCACGGCACGCTGTCCGAATTCGTGGGCGTAACGTTGCTGGTAGGGGGCATCAATACCTGGCGCATCGCGCGGCGCGCCCGCCGGCTGCGCAACGGCCGCTCAGTGTTCGACCTGCTGGCGCCCAGCGACCTGATTCCGCACCGCCATCGCAAGCGTCCTTCCACTGCCGCCGCCGCGCCCGCGCCGGATGCGGACGACCCGGTGCAATCGCCCCTGGTGGTGCACGTATGGACCCCCGAAGGTTCCTCCAGGCACGCGCCGGTCCCGCGCCCGGTCATCAACCGGTATATCGCCGCGGTGGATACCCAGGGGGTGATTTCCACCGGACACGCAGCACTGGAAATGCCCCCCGGCACCTACATCAGCCTGTATCCCGCGGTGGAAATCGACCGCTCGCCATCGGAATTCTTTCGCCTGCTGAAAGCCACGCGCGACAACGACGTGCCCGGTGAATTCCAGCCCGACTATCCCACCGAATCGGCGGCCTGGTGCCCATCGACGCGCCAGATTCTGTTTCACCACTACAACCGGGAAGGCCTGCAGCATTTCTGGCAGGCCTACCGGCAGCACGAGATCTACAACCTGACCCACCGTAATTGCTCCAGTACTGTGTCGTTCGCGCTCGAGGCCGCGTTGGATGGTGCGTTGCAGCACGAGTCCGGCGCCTGGACACGCGTGGTGCGCACGCTCTTGATGCCGGAATTGTGGATCGCCGCCCAAGTGCGCAAGCGCGCCACCACCATGGCCTGGACGCCCGGGCTGGTGCTGGACTACGCGCGCGCACTGCGTGCCATCGTGCATCCGGCCCAGCTATCGTGGCTGCATAGCCTGCGCTGGGCGGCACGTCAATCCCGCGCATCGTCGTCCGATTTGGTAGATTGACGCCATAGTCGCCGGGCGCCTCACATCATGATCGCGTTCAACTTCCAGAAAGGACCTACCCATGCGTAGCCTATGCCTAGCCCTGGCCGCGGCCGGCCTGCTCGCCAGTGCCGCCGCCACCGCGCAATCCACCCTGCGTATCGGCCTGCAAGACGACCCCGACGTGCTCGACCCGGCGCGCGCCCGCACTTTCGTGGGCCGCATCGTGTTCGCGTCGCTATGCGACAAGCTGGTCGATATTTCCCCCGACTTGAAGTTCGTGCCGCAGCTGGCCGAATCCTGGAAAACCAGCGACGACGGCATGACGCTGACTTTCACCTTGCGCGAAGGCGCCTTCTACCACGATGGCACTGCCATCGACGCGGGCTCGGTCAAGGCCAACCTGGACCGCGCCATGACCCTGCCCGACAGTAACCGCAAAAGCGAACTGGCCTCGGTGGCCAGCGTGGATGCGCCCGACGCGCGCACCGTGGTGCTGCGCCTGAAAGAACCCGACGCCTCGCTGCTGTCGCAGTTGTCCGATCGCGCCGGCATGATGCTGTCGCCGGCCACCTTCGACAAAGACCCGGGCCGCAGCCCCGTGTGTTCAGGCCCATACAAGTTCAAGGAACGGGTGCAGAACGACCGCATCGTGCTGGAACGCTTTGACAAGTACTGGGACAAGGCCGACTACCATTTCGACCAGGTGGTCTTCACGCCCATGCCCGACACCACGGTGCGGCTGAACAACCTGCGGGCTGGCGGACTGGACATCATCGAGCGTGTGGCGCCCAGCGACGTCAAGACGGTGAAAGAAGATCCGAACCTGACCCTGGCTCCCGTAACTGGCCTGGGCTACCAGGCCATCTCGGTAAACATCGCCAATGGCGCGCGCGCCGACAACCCGCTGGCCAAAGACAAGCGGGTACGCCAGGCGCTCGACCTGGCCATCGACCGCGATGTCATCAACCAGGTCGTGGGCGAAGGCATGTACCAGCCGGCGCACCAGCCTTTTCCGCCGGCCAGCTTCGCGTACGACAAAAGCTTCGAACGCGCCGGACGCGACCCGAAGAAAGCCCGGGAACTGCTGAAGCAGGCCGGCTACGACCGCGTGAAGTTCGAGCTGACCTTCGGCAACAACACCACCATGCAACAGGTGTTCGAACTGGTGCAGGCCATGGGTGCCGAAGCCGGGTTCGATATCTCGCTGCGGCCCATGGAATTCGCCGCCCTGCAATCGGCGTTGCCACGCGGTGATTTCCAGGTGGGGCAAACGGGCTGGTCGGGGCGCGTGGACCCCAGCGGCAACATTTTCCAGTACATCACCTGCAAGGGCAGCCTGAATGACGGCAAGTACTGCAACGCCGACATGGACAAGCTGCTGAACGAAGCGCGCAGCGTGGCCGATGAAACCAAGCGCCGCAGCCTGTATTCGCAGGCCATGAAGAAAATGCAGGAAGACGACCCGCGCATCTACTTGTTCTACCTGCCGTGGATCTTCGGTACCCAGGCCAAGGTGCAAGGCTTCGTGCCCTACCCCGACGGCCTGATCCGCCTGAAGGGTGTGACGGTAGCCAAGCAATGAGCATCGATTCCGGATACCGTATGTTCACCACCCGGCCCGAGATCCTGGGCACGTTCGGGGTAGTGACATCTACCCACTGGCTGGCCAGCAGCGCCGGCATGTCGCTGCTGGAACGCGGCGGCAACGCGTTCGACGCCGCGGTGGCGGCGGGTTTCGTGCTGCAAGTGGTGGAACCGCACCTGGTGGGCCCGGCTGGCGAAGTGCCGGTGGTGTTCCATTCGGTGCGCACCGGCCGCACCGAAGTCTTGTGCGGGCAAGGCCCCACGCCGGCCGGCGCCACGCTGGAGCACTACCGTTCGCTGGGCCTCGCCCTGATCCCGGGCAACGGCTTGCTGCCGGCGGTCATTCCGGGCGCCTTCGACGCCTGGATGCTGCTGCTGCGCGACCACGGCACCCTGCGCGTGCGCGACGTGCTGGAACCCGCCATTTACTACGCCGATCACGGTCACGCCCTGATGCCGCGCATCGCCAACACCATTGCCGGCCTGCAAGACTTCTTCAGCACGCACTGGCCCACCACGGCGCAGGTGTACCTGCCGGGCGGTGCGCCGCCCCAGGCCCGCAAGCTGTTTCGCAACCCCGCACTCGCCGAAACCTGGCGCCGCGTGCTGCGCGAAGCCGAAGCCGTGGGCGGTGACCGCGAACGCCAGATCGATGCGGCGCGCGATGCGTTCTACCGGGGCTTCGTGGCGCAGGCCATCGACCAGTACGCGCGCCACACCGAAGTCATGGACGAAAGCGGTACCCCGCAGCGCGGCGTGCTGACCGCGCAAGACATGGCGGGCTGGTCGGCCAGCTACGACGCGCCGGCCACCTACGACTACCACGGCTACACCGTAGCCAAGGCGGGCGCCTGGAGCCAGGGGCCCGTGTTCCTGCAAACCCTGGCGCTGCTCAAGGGGCTGGATCTGCGGCAGCCCGGCCCCAACGGCGCCGAGTTCGTGCACCGCATCACCGAAGCCATGAAACTGGCGTTCGCCGATCGCGAGGCTTATTACGGCGACCCGTCGTTCGTGCGCGTGCCGCTGGAACACCTGCTGTCGGATGCCTATAACGATGCGCGCCGCGCCCTGATCGGCCCGTCGGCTTCGCACGACCTGCGGCCGGGCCGTGTGCCGGGTTTCGATGCACAGGTAGACCGCGTCATGGACGTACTGGCGCGCCTGTCCAAGGTAACGCCGGCCGGCTCGCCCAGCAGCGAACCCACGCTGGCCGACATGCGGGCCTCGGCCAAGCGCGGCGACACCACCCACGTCGATGTGATCGACCGCTGGGGCAATATGGTGTCGGCCACACCCTCGGGCGGCTGGCTGCAGTCTTCGCCGGTAATACCCGGACTGGGCTTTCCGCTGAATACGCGCGCCCAGATGTTCTGGCTGGAACCCGGCCTGCCCTGCACCCTGGCGCCGGGCAAACGCCCCCGCACCACGCTGACGCCGTCGCTGGCGCTGCGCGACGGGCAGCCCTACATGGTGTTCGGCACCCCCGGCGGCGACCAGCAAGAACAATGGCAACTGCTGCTGTTCCTGCGCCACGTGCATCATGGCCTGAACCTGCAGGAAGCCATCGACCAGCCCATGTCGCACACCATGCACTTCCCGTCGTCGTTCTATCCGCGCGACCGCAAGCCAGGGCACCTGGCGCTGGAAACCTCGTTCGGCCCCGAAGTCATCGCCGACCTGCGCGCTCGCGGCCATGCGATCGAAGAAGAGCCAGAATGGTCCACCGGCCGCCTGACCGCCGCCTCGCGGGATCCGGACGGGTTGCTGCACGCGGCCGCCACGCCGCGGTTGATGCAGGCGTACGCGGTGGGACGGTAGTTCGCTTAGCTCGGCGCTCGATAGCGATACACCCGCGTATCGCGCATTGCGAATCCGCGCGACTCGTAGAGACGGTGCGCCGCCTGGCGGCTGGGGTTGGAGGTCAGGTCCAGCGTCTTGGCGCCCAGTTCCCGGCGGCGAAGAATGGCCGCGCGTATCAAGGCTGCCCCCGCGCCCAGCCCACGGGCTTCGCCGTCGACCACCACATCTTCGATCCAGGCTCGTACGCCAGTGGGTATGCGGAAGTGCACCAGGGTCAAGGTGCCCACGATGCGCCGATCCGCTGGCGCGATAGCAACGAATACGTCATTGCCCGGTGCGCTGACGATGGCCTGCAGGTCAGCCAGGATCAAGGGCGGAGCGCTGCGCGAAAGTTGGGGTAGCAAACGCGCGAAAGCGGCCACTAATGCATCGTCCGCCTGGCTGACACGAACGACTTCTACGGACATGGCATGCAGGGGATCTGGCATGGTTCTCCCCTCATCCCCGCCTGACATAATCCGGATATCGCTCGCAGATCTCATCGACCTGGCTCAAGGTGCCCGACAAATGCTCGCGCAGCGCCTCCTGCGCGCCCGCGGCATCCCGCCGGACTATGGCGTCCACCACCCGCTGGTGGTCCCGCAGGATGCGGTCGGCCTTCCCCGCCTCGGGCAAATGCAACCGCCGCAACCGGTCCACATGCCCGCTATAGCGTTGCTCCAGTTCCCACAACCCCGCCACGCCTGCTGCCTGGTGCATTTCCCGATGAAACGCCCGGTCTGCATCCAGGAAACCCTGGTATCGGTCGGCGCCGCGGTTGGCGCGCTGCATGTCGATATGCGCCCGCAGGCGTTCGACCAGGGCGGGGTCGTCGCGCTCGGCCAGCACGCGCACGATTTCCAGTTCCAGTGAACGGCGCAGGAAATGCGCCTGGCGCGCCGCGGCAATATCGATGCGGCTGACCGCGGTGGTGTGCTGGGGGTAGATATCCACCAGGCCTTCGTCGCGCAGTTGGCTCAGCGCATCCCGGATCGGGGTCTGGCTCAGCCCGAAAGCCTCCGCCAGTTCGCCGCGTGCCAAGGGTGCGCCGGGCGCCAGTTCCAGCGACATAATGAGTTCGCGCAGTTTTTCGAAGACCTGCGGCGCGGCATGGCGCGAGCGGTCCAGGCGCAGGTCGGCAGGCAGGGCTGGCAACGATGACATAGGCGGATAAGCAGCAAGAATGAAGGCGATTGTACCGGCCGGCCTGTTCATTGACGTACTAATATATTAGTGTTTTAATCTCGCCACCCTTACATGGATAGCCTCATGCCTCGCTCTTACGACGACTTGCGCAGCGCCCGCTGGATGGCGCACGACGACCTGCGTTCTTTCGGCCATCGCTCGCGCATGATGCAAATGGGCTACGGCCCGCAAGACTGGGCCGGCCGCCCGGTCATCGCCATTGTCAACACCTGGTCCGACCTGAATCCCTGCCACAGCCATTTCAAGCAGCGCGTCGACGACGTCAAGCGCGGCGTGCTGCAGGCCGGCGGCTTCCCGGTGGAACTGCCCGCCATCTCGGTGTCGGAATCCTTCGTCAAGCCCACCACCATGCTCTATCGCAACTTCCTCGCGATGGAAACGGAAGAACTGCTGCGCAGCCATCCGGTCGATGGCGCAGTACTGATGGGCGGGTGCGACAAGACCACGCCGGGCCTGATCATGGGCGCCATCAGTGCCAACCTGCCCTGTATCTACCTGCCCGCCGGTCCCATGCTGCGCGGCAACTGGAAGGGCAAGGTGCTGGGCTCGGGTTCCGATGCCTGGAAGCTGTGGGACGAGCGCCGCGCCGGCAATATCACCAAGCAAGACTGGACCGAAGTGGAAGGCGGCATCGCCCGCAGCTACGGCACCTGCATGACCATGGGCACTGCCAGCACCATGACCGCCATTGCCGAGTCCATCGGCTTGACGCTGCCCGGCGCCTCGTCGATTCCGGCCGCCGACGTCAACCACATGCGCATGTCGGCCGAATGCGGCCGGCGTGCGGTCCAGATGGTATGGGAAGACCAGACCCCGCAAAAAATACTGACACCCGCCTCGTTCAAGAACGCCATCAACGTGGCCATGGCCATGGGCTGCTCCACCAATGCCATCGTGCACCTGGTGGCCATGTCGCGCCGCGCCGGCTGCGCCGTGGGACTGGAAGACTTCGATGCGGCCAGCCGCAAGGTGCCGGTCATCGCCAATATCCGGCCCAGCGGCGACACCTACCTGATGGAAGACTTTTATTACGCCGGCGGCCTGCCCGGCCTGATGTCGCGCCTGGCCGACGCCCACCTGGATCTGTCGGCGGCCACCGTAACCGGCCGCACCCTGGGCCAGAACATCGCCGGCGCGGCAGTCTATAACGACGACGTGATTCGCCCGCTGGAACAGGCCATCTACCAGGAAGGCGCATTGGCCGTACTGAAGGGCAACCTGGCCCCCGACGGCTGCGTCATCAAGCCCAGCGCCTGCGCGCCGCGCTTTCTGCGGCACACCGGCCCGGCGCTGGTGTTCGACGACTACCCCGGCATGAAAGCGGCGGTCGAAGACGAGAGCCTCGACGTCACCGCCGACCACATCCTGATCCTGCGCAACGCCGGCCCGCAAGGGGGGCCCGGCATGCCCGAATGGGGCATGCTGCCCATCCCGGTCAAGTTGGTGAAAGAAGGCGTGCGCGACATGCTGCGCCTGTCCGATGCCCGCATGAGCGGCACCAGCTACGGTGCCTGCATTCTGCACGCGGCGCCCGAAGCCTATGTGGGCGGCCCGCTGGCACTGGTGCGCACCGGCGACCACATCACCGTGGACGTACCCGCCCGCAGCATCCACCTGAACGTCAGCGACGACGAACTGTCCGCGCGCCGCGCCGCCTGGACCCCGCCGCCCAAGCGCTACGAGCGCGGCTACGGTTGGATGTACGCCCAGCATATTCTGCAGGCCAACGATGGCTGCGACTTCGACTTCCTGGAAACCGGTTTCGGCACACCCGTGGCCGAGCCCGACATTTTTTGAATTCGCCCCTACACCGGCTTTACACAGATCCCGAGATCGCCATGACGACCCTGTCCGACTCCACCCGCGCCCGCCTGGCCGCGGTCAGCACCGCCACGCTGTGCACCGCGCTGTTCAAGCGCGGCCTGCGCAACCAGTTCATCCAGGACGTGCGCCCGCTGAACCCCGGCCTGCCCAATATGGTGGGTCCCGCCTACACGCTGCGCTACATACCGGCCCGCGAAGACCTGAACACGATTCAGGTGTTCGAAGACCCCAAGCACCCGCAACGCGTGGCCATCGAGTCCTGCCCTGAAGGCGCCGTGCTGGTCATGGACAGCCGCAAAGATGCGCGCGCCGCGTCGGCCGGTTCCATACTGGTGACGCGCCTGATGAAGCGGGGCGTAGCCGGCGTAGTCACCGACGGCGGCTTCCGGGATTCCCCCGAGATCGCCCGGCTGGACATCCCCGCGTATCACCAGCGCCCCTCGGCACCCACCAACCTGACACTGCACCAGGCCCTGGACCTGAATGTACCCATCGGCTGCGGCGACGTGGCGGTGTTTCCGGGCGACATCATGGTGGGCGACGGCGAAGGCGTGGTGGTGATTCCCGCCAGGATCGCCGACGACGTGGCGCGCGAGGCCGAAGAAATGACCGCATTCGAAGACTTCGTCACCAGCGAGGTACTGGCCGGGCGCGGTATCGCCGGCCTGTATCCGCCCACCGACCCCGCCACGCGCGAACGCTATGCCGCGTGGCGCGCGCAACATGGGCGCTGAAGGCTACGCCGCCAGCCCCGCCACAACAAACCACCAAGGAGACAACATGAACCCGATCCGGCGGCGCCACCTGGCGCTGAGCTTCGCCGCGGCCACCCTGGCCGCCTGCAGCCTGCCTGCCCAGGCGGCAGGCTGGCCCACCGACAAGCCCATCTCTTATGTCGTGCCCTTTACCGTGGGCGGGTCCACCGATGTGGTGGGCCGCCTGCTGGCGCAGAAACTGGGCGAACGGCTGGACCAGAGCGTCGTCGTGGAAAACAAGCCTGGCGCGGCCGGCGCCATTGGCGCTACCTACGTGGCCAAGGCACCCGCCGACGGCTACACGCTGTTTGGCGGCACTATCAGCACGCACGCCATCAATGCCAGCCTGTACAAGAATTTGCGCTACGACCCGGTCAAAGACTTCGAACCCGTATCGCTGGTGGCCACGCTGCCCAATGTGCTGCTGGTCGACCCCAATCTGGGCGTGAACTCGGTAGCCGACCTGATCGCCCTGCTCAAGCGCGATCCGGCCAAGCGCACGTTCGCGTCGTCGGGGCCGGGCACGTCCACCCACTTGGCGGGAGAGCTGTTCGCCGACACCATCGACGTGCCGCTGACACACGTACCCTACAAGGGCACCCCGCCCGCCATGGTGGATGTGTCCTCGGGCGCGGTGACCTTCATGTTCGACCAGATGACGGCCGCCCTGCCGCTGCTGCAAAACGGCAAGCTGAAGCTGCTGGCCGTGACCACGCCCAAGCGCATCGCGCTGGCGCCGGACACGCCCACCATGGAAGAAGCCGGCGTACCCGGCTTCCAGATGGCATCGTGGCAGGCCGTGTACGCCCCCAAGGGCACGCCCAAGCCCGTCGTGGACCGCTTGTCGCAGGAAATCGCCGCCATCCTGAAAGAGCCCGACGTGCAGGAAAAACTCGGCAAGACCATGGGGATGGAACTGGTGGGCAGCAGCCCCGAGGTGCTGCGCGACCTGATGGCCACGGAAATTCCGCGCTGGGCGGAAGTCGTGAAAAAATCGGGCGCCAGCGTCGATTGAGCGTCAGCGGTAATACATAAAACAGGCCCGGCAA
>DASPIV010000181.1:0-9475 GCA_035628955.1 Bordetella sp. | reverse complement strand
GCCCGCGCGTACCGCCGCGGTAGGCGCGGCCGGCATCGTCCAGGCATTCAAGCGCGCGCTGGTATCGCAGTGCCATCCCAGCATGCTGCTCGCGGTGCTGCTGCCGTTCGTCATCGCGCTGTTGGGCGCGCTGCTGCTGGTATGGCTGTTCTGGACGCCGCTGACCGAATGGCTGAACCTGCAGGCCTCGCAGTGGCAGTTCGTCAACGATTTCGACGCCTGGCTGGTGGGCATCGGCCTGTTCTCCATCAAGCTGTATTTCATTCCGGTCGTTGCCGCGGCCATCCTGCTGCCTGTGTCGGGCATCCTGGGGCTGGCCATCGCGGCGGTGTTCGTCATGCCGCTGGTGCTGCGCCACGTGGGCGCGCGCCAATACACCGGGGTGTTGCGCCAGGGGCGCAATGCCACGGCCTACAGCGTATGGAACGCCATCTGGGTCAGCGTGGTGTTCGCGCTGGGTTGGGTGCTGACCCTGCCTTTCTGGCTGATCCCGCCCATGGCGATCCTCCTGTCGATTTTCTGGTGGGCTTTCGCGTTTTCGCGCATGCTGCGCGTCGACGCCATCGTCGAGCACGCCAGCCCGGCCGAACGGCGCATCCTGCTCGAGCGCCATAACACCGGCTTCTGGATCATCGGCCTGATATGCGCGCTGCTGAACCTGCTGCCGCCGGCCTGGATCATTCTGCCCGTGTATTCGGGCCTGGTGTATGCCCACTATGGGCTCGAAGCCCTGCGGCGCCTGCGGCAGGAACGTGTCATCGAAGCCTGACTCGCCTTATCGGATTTCCATGGTTGCTGCATCTATCCGCCGTATCGGCCTGATTATCGTGGGCGACGAAATCCTGTCCGGCCGCCGGCAGGACAAGCATTTCACCAAAATCGTCGAGTTGCTGGCCGCGCGCGGCATGCAGCTGGCGCGCGCCGAAATCCTGCCCGACGACCGCCAGATCCTGACCGCCGCCTTGCGCCGCAGCTTCGCCTCGGGCGACATCGTGCTGGCGTGCGGCGGCATCGGGGCCACGCCCGACGACCACACCCGGCAGGCGGCCGCGGCGGCGCTGGACGTGCCGCTGCAATTGCATCCCGAGGCCGAACAGGCCATTACGCAGCGCGTGGCCGAAATGGCGGCCAAGGGGCAGGGCACGGCCGACATGGCCGCCATCGAAAACCAGCAGCGCCTGCAGATGGGCATGTTTCCGGTGGGCAGCGAAATCGTGCCCAATCCATACAACCGCATCCCCGGGTTCTTTATCGGCGACCATACGTTCGTGCCCGGCTTTCCGGTCATGGCCTGGCCCATGCTCGAATGGACGCTCGATGCCCGCTACGCTGCGCTGCATCACCAGGTGGCGCACGTCGAACATTCATTCCTGATCTTCGGTCTTCCCGAGTCGCGCGTGGCGCCGGTCATGCAAGACGTGCAGCAGCGGTGGGACAGGGTGCGGGCGTTCAGCCTGCCCAGCGTGGGCGAGGCCGGCGGGCAGCCGCATATCGAGCTGGGTGTCAAGGGCGAACCCGACGCCGCCGCCCAGGCATTGGCTTTCCTGCAGCAAGAGGCGCTACGCCTGGGGGGCCGGCTGGCGCCTTGAGGCGGCCGGCGGCGCTGCACGCAGGCATGGGTTGCCAAATCGGCGCCAAGATTTCACAATACGGGAAGTCGGCTCCATGGTGCACCGCGGCATCCGCCGCCGTGCCGGGGCGCCATCACTGCACTCATCGATCACCGTGACTTCCTCCACGTCAGCTATTGCGCCGGGCTCTGACACCGAGCATGCGCCGGGCCAGTCTCCTATTGCCATCCAGGTCATCGAGCGCGCCATGCGTCTGCTGGACGCCCTGGCGGCCCATCCCGACCCGGTTACCCTGAAAGAGCTGTCCGCCACCACCGGGCTGCACGCTTCCACGGCCCATCGCATCCTCAATGACTTGGTGGTGGGGCGCTATGTCGAGCGCGTCGACAATGGCTTGTACCAATTGGGCATGCGCCTGCTCGAGCTCGGCTCGCTGGTGAAGGGGCGCCTGAATGTACGCGAAGCCGCCATCTCGGCCATGCGCTCGCTGCATAAACTCACGGGCCAGACCATCAACCTGTCGGTACAGCAGGGCGATGAAATCGTCTATATCGACCGTGCCTGGAGCGAACGCTCGGGCATGCAGGTGGTGCGCGCCATCGGCGGACGAGCCCCGCTGCACCTGACTTCTACCGGCAAGCTGTTCCTGTCCACCAGCGACAGCCGCCAGGTGCGCGCCTATGCGTTGCGCACTGGCCTGGCCGGCCACACGCGCAACAGCCTGACCGACCTCGAACGCCTGGACCGCGAGCTGGCCCTGGTGCGCCGCCATGGCTACGCGCGCGACAACGAAGAACTCGAACTGGGGGTGCGCTGCATCGCGGCCGGTATTTTCGACGATACCGGCAAGCTGGTGGCGGGGCTGTCGATCTCGGCGCCGGCCGAGCGCCTGCAAGATGAATGGATCCAGGCCCTGGTCGAAGCCGCCCGCAATATTTCCGAGGCCCTGGGCTACGAGCCCACCGTTACCACCAGCAGCGCCGGCAAGGGCCTGGCCCCGCATGCCGTGCGCACCTAGCCCCCGCAACGCAGCCGTTTTCCAGCGCGGGATATTCCGCATCGCCGGCAGCCTGGCCAGCTATCTGCTGGCAGCGGGCGCGGCGCTGGCGCTGAGCGCGAATGCCATGGCAACGCCGCAGGGTGCGTCCCTGGACGCGGCGGCGCGCCGAATTCAAGACCAGTTGCAGGCCCGGGTCGGAATAGTCGTGCGCGATACCGGCAGCGGCTGGTCCTGGGGCTTCAATGCCGACCAACACTTCCCCATGGCCAGCACCTTCAAGGCATTGGCTTGCGGCGCGCTATTGGCCGCCATGGACCAAGCGCCTTCCCTGGCGAGTGCAACCGCGCTGATTGCCGCCTCTGATCTGGTCCCTTATTCGCCAGTCACGGAAAAGTGGGTGGGACAGCAGGTGGCCTTGCCCGACCTTTGCGCGGCAACCATGACGACCAGCGACAACACGGCGGCCAACAAGGTGCTTCAAGCCCTGGGCGGTCCCATGGCGGTTACTCGATTCGTGCAGTCGCTGGGCGACGGCACCACACGCCTGGATCGCTGGGAACCCGAGTTGAACGAAGGCGCTCCCGGCGACCCTCGCGATACGACTTCGCCCGCGGCGATAGCATCGGTACTGGAAAAACTCGTGCTGGGCAACGCCTTGTCTGCCCGATCACGCCAACAGTTGACGCAATGGATGCTGGACAATGAAGTAGCCGGGCCACTGCTGCGCGCCGGCATTCCGGCCGGCTGGCGCATCGCCGACCGCACCGGCAGCGGCGGGCACGGAACGCGGGCCATCATTGCGGTAATGTGGCCGCCCCAACGCGCTCCGATCGTCGTCGCGATTTTCATTACCGCAACGCAGGCTGGCCTGCACCAGCGCAACCAGGCCATCGCCGAACTGGGCAGGGTGCTTTCGCAGGCTGTCATCGCGCAATAAAAAACCCCTGGCAAGCCAGGGGTTCGCAGGGGCCCGAAGGCCAGTGTTGTTGGTTTTATTGTTTGGGTACGCCAGCCTTCTTGAACAGCTCGGCCCATTGCGGCACTTGCTGCTGCACCTTGGCTTCCAGGGCCTTGGGGTTGGCTTCGTCGTTCAGGACTTCCGCGCCCAGGCCCGCCATGCGTTCCTTGAACTTGGGGTCGGCCAGGCCGGCCTGCAGCGCCTTGACCAGCTTGTCGACCACCGGCTTGGGCGTGCCCTTCGGTACCCACATGCCGTGCCAGATACCGACCTGGAAGTCCTTGAAGCCCGATTCATCCATGGTGGGCAGGTCGGCCAGGGTGGGTACGCGCTTCAGGCTGGTAACGGCGTAGGCCTTTACCTTCTTGGCGCCGATTTGCTGGGTGGTGTTGGTGGTCTGGTCGCACATCAGATCGACCTGCTTGCCCAGCAGGTCGTTCATGGCCGGGCCCGTACCCTTGTAGGGGATGGTCAGAAGGTCGACACCCAGGGCGTCGATCAGCATGGTGCTGCACAGGTGGCTGGCGGCGCCGATGCCGGCGTTTGCCACCGAGACCTTGTCTTTGTTGGCCTTGACGTACTCGACCAGTTCCTTGATGTTGTTGGGCGGGAAGTCTTCGCGCGCCACCAGCGTCATGGGAACGTCGACCACCAGTCCGATCGGCTCGAAGCTCTTGAACGGGTCGTAGCCCGGGTCTTTGTAGAGCGACGGCGCGGTGGTGAATCCCAGGTGCATCAGCAATACGGTGTAGCCGTCGGGATCGGCGCGCGCCACGTATGACGTACCGATGGTGCCGCCAGCGCCAGCCTTGTTTTCGACCACCACGGTCTGGCCCAGCGCCGGGCGCATGGCTTCGGCCAGCGAGCGCGCCACGTTGTCGGTGGGGCCGCCCGCCGAGAACGGGACGACCATGTTGATGGCCCGTGCCGGGTATTCCGCCGATTGGGCTGCGCCTGTGGCAAACAGGGCGCTCGCAGCCAGCAGTGCCGAAAGCGTACGGGGGATGAATTTCATGAGGTCTCCTGTGCCGCGGGGTGCGCGGCGGTGTTTTCACTTGGGCTGATGAGCCTTTCTTGGAGTGTCATCAGTTGGTCGCCAGTGTAGAAAACAATGGATATGCCGTCACCGGGTATTTCCCCCCATCCTGCGGCAACTCAAACACAATTTGTTGCATCGCATCAAATAGCTTGACAGCCGGTTTGGGGTACGTAAAATGGCATTTGTGCAGTGCAACAAATGCGCCGGCCTTAGTTTGCAACATCGGATCGCGCGCACGTTTTCATCCGTCGCAATCATTGTTATACGCCGGCACGCCCCCGGCTCTTCTACCCGGAGACCCTTATGACCGCCATTCCCCAACACGTTCTGGACACCCAGAAATCCGCCCTGAATACCCTGGTTGCCACCCAGGCCACGCTGTTCGCCGGCTTCGAAAAGCTGGTCGACCTGAACCTGAAGGTCGTCAAGGCCACGCTGGACGAAATGGCCCAGACCTCGCAGCAGGTCATCGGTGTCAAAGACCCCCAGGAAGCCGCCGCCTTCGCCAGCTCGTTGGTGCAGCCGGGTGCCGAAAAGGCCATGGCTTATGGCAAGCATGTGTATGACATCGTCGCCGGTGTGCAAGGCGAACTGGCCAAGCTGGCTGAAACGCAGATCGCCGAAGGCCAGCAGCAGGTTGCCGAAGCCGTCGAGCAATTCTCGAAGAATGCGCCTACCGGCTCGGAAAGCGCCGTCGCGTTGCTGAAGTCGTCGCTGGCAACCGCCAACGGTGCCTACGATTCGATGACCAAGGCTGCCAAGCAGGCTGCCGAGGTCGCCGAGTCGAACCTGAACGCCGCTGCCAACGCCACGTTCAAGGCCGCCACCGACGCCGCCGACGCCGCTACCAAGTCGACTCGCGGCCGCCGCGCCGCCGCCTGATCGCGCCGCGGGGTTGTTACCGCGGACCAGACTGTAGTACTGTTGAGTGACAGAGCAGAGCTGGAATTAGCCACCCTACGGGGTGGCTTTTTTTGTCCGGCAGATTCATATCCCGGTACATCCGGACGCCCATTGTTACGGGATCATGGGCCGATGGCGCTGACGCATTCCGCCACCAGGGCGGGCCCCCGGTAGATCAGGCCGGTGTACAACTGCACCGCATTGGCACCCGCCTCGATCTTTTCGCGGGCCTGGCGGCCCGACAGAATGCCGCCCACGCCGATGATGGCCGCGTCCGACCCCATGCGCTGGCGCAACCGGGCAATGACGGCCAACGACAGCGCATGTACGGGCGCCCCCGACAGGCCGCCGGCTTCGTGGGCATGGGCCTGGCCGGCCACCGCGTCGCGCGACAAGGTGGTGTTGGTGGCAATGACGCCGTCCACGCCATAGCGCGGCAGAATATCCGCAATGGCGTCGATCTGCGCTTCGGTCAGGTCGGGCGCGATTTTCACGGCCAGCGGCACATGGCGCTGGTGCCGGTCGGCCAGTTCGGCGCGCTTGTCGCGCAACCGGGCCAGCAGGGCCGATAGTTCGTCGCCGCCCTGCAGGGCACGCAGGTTCTGCGTATTGGGCGACGAGATATTCACGGTGACGTAATCGGCATGCGGGTACACGCCTTCCAGCCCCAGCAGGTAATCGTCGGCGGCACGTTCGATGGGGGTGTCGGCGTTCTTGCCGATGTTCAGCCCCAGCACGCCACCCTGGGCGCGCCATTGGCTGCGCAGCACATTGGCGATGAAGGCGTCCAGCCCCTGGTTGTTGAACCCCAGCCGGTTGATCAGTGCCTGGGCGCGCGGCAGGCGGAACATGCGGGGCTTGGGGTTGCCGGGCTGGGCGCGCGGGGTGACGGTGCCCACTTCGACGAAGCCGAAGCCCAGGTTGCCCAGCGCGTCGATATGGGCGCCGTTCTTGTCCAGGCCGGCGGCCAGCCCCACGGGGTTGTCCAGCGCCAGGCCCATCAGGGTGGCGGGCGCCTGCGGGCGGGCGTGCAGCAGTTTGCGGGTGGTCCCGCAATCGTAGGCGCGCTGCAGCCCGGCCAGCGTGACTTCATGGGCGGTTTCCGCGTCCAGGGCGAACAGGGCGGGGCGCGCCAGGGGATAGGCTTGGAAAAGGATGGACATGGGGCGCAATTGTAGCCAGTTTGCACCGCCGCGCGGGCCGTATCAGAGCAAGCCGAAATCGGTTGGCGGCTCTTGCCAACTGCCATCCAGGTGCATTTGCAGTGGGCGGAACGCCGATTTGTAGGCCATTTTGCGGCTGTCGCCGATCCAGTAGCCCAGGTACAGCCAGGGCAGGTTCAGCGTGCGGCATTGTTCCACCTGCCAAAGCACGTTATAGGTGCCCAGGCTGCCGCGCGCGGCCGGATCGTAGAACGTATAGACCGAGGACAGGCCGTCGTCGAGTACGTCGATGATAGACACCATGACCAGCGTGCCCTCGGTGTCGCGGAATTCGACCAGGCGCGTGTTGACCCTGCTGGTCAGCAGGAACTGGGCATACTGGGTACGGCTGTCGTCGTCCATGCCGCCGCCCGGGTGGCGGCCCTGCTGATAGCGCGTATACAGGTCGTAGTGCTCGGGCGACCAGGCCAGTTCGGCCACGAAGGCGCGCAGGCCCTGGTGGCCCCGCCATGCGCGGCGCTGGCTGCGGTTGGGGGTGAAGTGGGCCGTGTCCACCCGTACCGGCACACAGGCCCGGCAATTGTCGCAATGCGGCCGATACGTAAACAGCCCGCTGCGCCGGAACCCCTGTTCCACCAGTTGCGAATAAGCGCCGGCATTGATCAGGTGGCCGGGCGCCGCCACCTGCGAGCGCGCCTGGCGCCCGGGCAAGTAGCTGCACGGATAGGGCGCAGTCGAATAGAACTGCAGGGTGGCGAAGGGAAGTTCTTTAAGCTGGCTCATGGGCAAACCGCCCGCGTGTCGGGCCCGGGCGGATATGTGCACATCTTAACGCCGATGCGGCTCAGGACAACAATCGCGAGAACCGCGCGGGGTGCAGCCGGCCCTGGCTGTCCAGGCGCCCCGGCTGCCAGGTGGGCGCGGGTTCGGCCACCGCCCGGCGCACGTGCTCGACGAAGCGCGCGCGCGGCACCGGCGCGGCCCCCAGGCTGGCCAGGTGGCGGGTCTGCTGCTGGCAGTCTATCCACTCGACACCGGCATTGCGCAGGAAGGCCACCAGATACGCCAGCGCCACTTTCGAAGCGTCTGGAGCGCGGGTGTACATCGATTCGCCAAAGAACATGCGGCCTAGGCTGATGCCGTACAGCCCGCCCACCAACTCTCCGTCGATCCAGGTTTCGACGCTGTGCGCCGCGCCCGCCGCATGCCAGGCGCGATAGGCCTGCCGCATGGCCGCGGTGATCCAGGTTCCGGCCTGGCTTTCGCGCGGGGCGGCGCACTGGGTCACCACTGCTTCAAACGCCGTGTCGACCCGCACCTGCAGGCGCGGCAGCACGCTGTTTTCGTCGCGCGCGATCTGGCGCAGCAGTTTGCGCAACGAGTGCGAGGGCGCGAAATCCGCGCAGGCCAGCACCATGCGCGGGTCGGGGCTCCACCACAGAATGGGCTCGCCTTCGCTGTACCAGGGAAAAATGCCATTCGAGTAGGCCATCGCCAGGCGTTCCAGCGACAGATCGGCGCCGGCCGCCAGCAGCCCGGCAGGGTCGGACAGGGCGTGTTCGACTGGCGGAAAGGGCGTGTCGCAGGATAGCCAGGGCAGCTTCAAGGTTCAGCGGTGCGATTCGAGCGTGCAATGATGGGTGCCGAAGTTGCCGCGCCGGCGGTCTTCCAGGAACAGCCGGAGGGTAGTGGCCACCGTGCGGAACGACAGGTCTTCCCAGGGAATCTCGGCTTCGTCGTAATAGCGCGCTTCCAGGCTTTCGGGGCCAGGGTCCAACTCGGGGCCCAGCGCCTGCGCCAGGTAGAACAGGTGCACCTGCTCGATCTGCGGCACATCGATGATGGTGAACAACGGGCCCATTTCGATGCGTGCACCCGATTCCTCGAGTGTTTCGCGTGCTGCCCCCTGGGCCGTGCTTTCGCCCAGTTCCATGAAGCCCGCCGGCAGAGTCCAGGTGTCGTAGCGTGGTTCGATGGCGCGCCGGCACAACAGGATACGGCCTTCCCAGACCGGTACCGTACCCACCACCATGCGCGGATTCTGGTAATGAATGGCGCCGCAATGGTCACAGACATCGCGTTCGCGGTTGTCGCCTTCGGGCACGCGGCGATTGATGGGCGTGCCGCACTGGCTGCAGAAGCGTGCTCGGCGCGGGGCAGGAAAGTAATTCGGGGGCGATTGCGCTGTCATGGCGTCGATTCTAACGGCAGTCGGCCCGCCTGTTGCGCGCGCGCGTCAGGGGCGCGGATTGGCTACAAAGGCCATGCGTGCCGGGATCTGGGCGCGCGTGGCATCGCGATGCAAGGGGGCCGGGCCACGCAACGCCGGATGGACAACTGACACGGCATCGCCGGCCGATTCCAGCGCCTCGGCCAGCGGCCGCCCATGGGCATCGCTCAGTTGGTCCAGCACGGCTGCCAGTTCGCGGCCTTCGATCATGGCGGGCCCCGCGTCGGCCTGGGCGTACAGGCGCCCGGTGTCGTCCAGCCACCAAGCGGCCACGGCATGCACCGGCAGGCCTGTGTGGGTGGCCAACCCGGTGCCGTCGTCGGCGCGGCGCAGCAGGTAGGGGGCGGCATCCAGGCGCAGGTACACGCGTTGCGGGCCGTTCTGGAAGTACCAGCGGCCCTGTTCATCGCCTTCGTAGTTGCGGCCGATGAATTCCAGTATCTGTGGGTTCGTGATGGAATCGCCCGGCCCGCCATCGGCCGCGTCGCCGTCGGGGTGCAGCCGCCAGCGCCCACGCTCGTCCAGCGACAGCCAGCCGTAGACGGCGGGAACATCGGGCCATTTGGCCAGGGCTGCTTTGACGGAAGAGTCCATGGCGAAACCGTTGTAGA
>DASPIV010000180.1:0-9094 GCA_035628955.1 Bordetella sp. | reverse complement strand
GCGCGACGCATCGGGCGCCTTACTGCAGATGGCGCTCGATGCGCAAGGCCTGGATCCCGACGTAGCGATCCAGGTGCAAACCCACTACGTGGCCTGCGCGCTGGCCGAAGCGGGCTGTGGCGAGGCCATTGTCGATGCCATTACCGTGCGGGCCATGCTACGGCCCGGCATGGTGGTGCGCCGCCTCGATCCGCCCCTGAAAGTGCCGCTGAGTATCCTGACCCGCACACAAGACCCGCTATCGGCCCTGCATCGGGAATTCATCGAGCGGCTGCGCCTGGCCTGCGACGAACTGGCCCAGCAGCTTCCGGCCTGACTCGGCCAGCGGTGGCCCGGCAAGCAAAAGGCGCCCTTGGGGGCGCCTTTTGCTGTGCGGAGGCGGCCGGGCCAAACGGCCCAGCGGTCGCGCGCGGCTTAGTTGAGCGTGATGTTGCTCTTCTTGACGATTTCCTTCGCCCAGTCGTACTGCTCCTGGATTTCCTTGGCGAATTCTTCCGGCGTGTTGCCCGACGGCGCCGAACCTTGCTTGTCGAGCGCCTCGATGACCTTCGGGTCTTTCAAGGCCACCACGGCGGCATCGCGCAGCTTGTTCACGATGTCCATCGGCGTGCCCTTGGGTGCCAGCAAGCCATACCACACCGGCTGGTTCAGCTGCGGGTAGCCGACTTCCTTGAAGGTGGGCACCTCTTTGATGGCCTCGATGCGCTCGGGCCATGCGATGGCCATGGCGCGCAGCTTGCCAGCCTGGATCTGCGGCATGGACGATGGCAGGTTGTCGAACAGGATCTCGATCTGGCCGCCGACGGCGTCAGCCACGGCCGGGCCCGAACCCTTGTAGGGCACGTGCACGATGTCGGTGCCGGTGGCGATCTTGAACGATTCGCCCATCAGGTGCAGCACGCCGCAGGTGCCCGAGCTGCCGTACGAATACTTGCCGGGGTTCTTCTTCAGTTCTTCCAGGAAGCCCTTGAAGTCCTTGGCCGGGAACTTGGGATTCACCGACACCACGTTGGCGGTGTTGGCGAAATTGGTGACCGGCTGGAAATCCTTGATGGGATCGTAGGGCAGGTCGTTGGGACGGCACGCCGAGTTCACGGCCATGGTCGACACGGTGGCGATCGACAGCGTATAGCCGTCGGGTTCGGCACGGGCTGCTTCGGATGCCCCGATGGCGCCACCGGCGCCGCCCTTGTTCTCGACGACCATGGGCTGGCCCAGTTCCTGGCTCATGCGCTGGGTGACCAGGCGCGCGATGATGTCGGTGGAGCCGCCCGGCGCGAACGGCACGATCACGCGGATCGGCTTGCTGGGAAAGTCGGCGGCGACGGCGGCTGACGTGGCGGCCAGGCCGCAAGCCAACGCAATGGCCGAAGCCAAGGTACGTGCTTTGATCATCATTGTTGTATTTCCTCCAGGTGCGGGCCCCCTGTATGGGGACCGATGATGCAGGCTTCAGCGAACCGCCGATAAGCCGTTCGCTGCAAAAACAGGCGAGCGAAGTATATGAAATCCAGCGTGCTTATGGCGCACACGCTACGCCGAATTCGGGGAGAATAGCAGCAAAACGGCCGCCCGGTGGCGCCGGAATATGCGGTATTTTCCCCAACTTTCCACACTTTCATGTCGGTTGCTCTGCTGGTCTTGCCGGATTTCCTGCTGGTCGCCCTGGGCTGGCTGCTGCGCCACAAACTGGGCTTCAATCGCGAATTCTTCGCCGGCCTGGAACGCATGGTGTATTTCGTGCTGTTTCCGGCCATGCTGTTCCAGGCCATTTTGCGCACCCCCATCAGCGCCGGCAGCGCCCTGTTGCTGCTGCAAGCCACGGCCGCGGTGGTGGCCGCCGGCGTCGCGCTGGCATGGCTGGGCGGCCTGGCCCTGCGCGCGCAGCCCCTGGCGCTGGCTTCGGCGGCACAGTGCGGCTACCGCTTCAACACGTATATCGGGCTGGCGCTGGCGGCCAGCCTGGGCGGCGCGCATGGCCAGACAACCATGGCGCTGATCGTCGGCTTTGCGGTACCTATCGCCAATATCGTGGCGGTCTACAGCCTGGCGCGGCACGGCGGCAGCGGCCTGCTGCGCGAACTGCTGCGCAATCCGCTATTGGTGGCCACCTTGCTGGGCCTGGCGGGCAATCTGGCCGGCCTGCAATTGCCTGGCCCGATCGACACCGTGCTGGCGCGCCTGGGCGGCGCCTCGCTGGCCCTGGGCATCCTGTGCGTGGGTGCCAGCCTGTCGTGGCAAGGCGGCCAGGGCCATGGCCGGCTGATCACCTGGATCCTCGCCGTGAAGCTGCTGTTGCTACCCGTGGCCGCCCTGGGCGCGGCCCGCCTGTTCGGCCTGCCCCCGGCCGAGTCGCGCATGCTGCTGCTCTTCGCCGCCCTGCCCACCGCATCGGCTACCTACGTCCTCGCCATGCGGATGGGGGGAGACGGACGCATGGTGGCGCTGCTGGTGTCGTTGGGGACGTTGATGTCGGTGGTGACGATACCTGTGTGGCTGGCGGTTGCGGGATAGGGTGAATGTGGTTCTATTGGCGTCGTGGCGTGGGGGCGGGCCTGCCTCGGCTTCACGGTGCCGTCCGGGCGCCCCGCGCGCCCGGGCTCGGCACCGAGGCGCCTCGGCAGGCCCGCCCCCACGCCACGATTCGCATTGAATCGTATTCGCCGCATTGCCGAGGCGGACGGGGTTCTTGCCTGTTGATGGGGCGCCATCGCTCTAGAAGAAAAAAGTGTGGGCCGGCCATCCAAGTCGCCCAGCGCGACTTGGATGGCCATTCGGGTGGTGACGTGCGTAAGGGGGTTTGAAGGGAATGCGGCCAATCTGCCGAGACTCCCGTTCATCACGGACAACTGGCACAACGCATGGTGCACGAACGCGCGCTGGCGCCAAACTCACGCCTGCCGCCGCGCGAAAGCCATTGGACGCCGCGCAGGGCGGCGTCCGATGGCGGCCCTGTACTTTTTTCTTCTTCCAAAACGGACAGGCCACGAAGCTCAAGAACCCCGCTCGCCCCAGCAATGAGGAAGTAATGAATCATCGCGAGTCGGCGCGTGGGTCGGGCGGTGGCCGCGGCGCCTCGGTGCCGGACCCGGGCGCGCAGGGCGCCCGGACGGCGCCGTGAAGCCAAGGCCACCGCCCGGCCCACGCGCCGACGCTAAAGAACAAACCACCTCACCACCAATGAGGCAACCCGCTCACCGCCCCGCGTTCGTCATATCCGCAGGCACCACCCACTCACCAAACTGCTCTTCCGTCACGAACCCCAGCGCCAATGCCGAATCCTTCAGCGACAAGCCTTCTTTGTGCGCTTTCTTGGCGATCTGCGCGGCCTTGTCGTAGCCGATGTGGGGGTTCAGGGCAGTAACCAGCATCAGCGAACGGTCGACCAGTTCGGCGATGCGTTCACGGTTGGGCTCGATGCCGGCCGCGCAATGCTGGTCGAAACTGGCCATGCCGTCGGCCAGCAGGCGCACCGACTGCAGGAAGTTGTGGATCACCAGCGGCTTGAACACATTGAGCTCGAAATTGCCGCTGGCCCCGCCGATGTTGATGGCCACGTCATTGCCCATGACCTGCGCGGCCAGCATGGTGATGGCTTCGCATTGCGTGGGGTTGACCTTGCCCGGCATGATGGAACTGCCCGGCTCGTTTTCAGGGATGCTGATCTCGCCCAGGCCTGAACGCGGGCCGCTGGCCAGCCAGCGCACATCGTTGGCGATCTTCATCAGCCCCGCCGCCAGCGACTTCAGCGCGCCGTGCGCGAACAGCAGGGCTTCGTGCGAAGCCAGCGCCTGGAACTTGTTGGGCGCCGACGCGAACGCCGAGCCCGTATCGTGCGCCAGCTCGGCGCACACCTTGGCGCTGAACTGGGGATGCGCATTCAGCCCGGTACCCACCGCCGTACCCCCTATGGCCAGTTGGTGCAGCCCCGGCAGCGTGGCACGGATCTGCTGCTCGGCCAGGTCCAGTTGCGCCACATGGCCCGACAATTCCTGCCCCAGCGTCAGCGGCGTGGCGTCCTGCAGATGGGTGCGGCCGATCTTCACGATGTCGTAAAACGCCGCGCTCTTGGCGGCCAGCGTGGCGCGCAGCGCCTTCAGGGCCGGCAGCAAATGATGCTCGACCTGCAGCGCCGCCGCCACGTGCATGGCCGTGGGGAATGTATCGTTCGACGATTGCCCGCGATTGACGTGGTCGTTCGGATGCACCTTGCGCGCTTCGCCGCGCTCGCCACCCAGCAGTTCCGAGCCCCGGTTGGCCAGCACCTCGTTCATGTTCATATTGCTTTGCGTGCCCGATCCCGTCTGCCAGACCGACAGCGGAAATTCGTCGGGCCAGTCGCCGGCGATCACTTCATCGGCCGCGCGCACGATGGCATCGGCGATCTTGCCATCCAGTTCGCCCAGCTCGGCATTGACTTTGGCGGCCGCGCGCTTCAAGCGCGCCATGGCGGCCACCAGCGGCACCGGCATGCGTTCGGTCGAAATGGCGAAGAACTGCAGCGAGCGCTGCGTCTGCGCACCCCATAGATGGTCGGCGGGTACCTCGATGGGGCCGAAAGTATCTTTTTCGGTACGCGTATTCATGACGTGGGAGTTCCTGGCAGAAGGCCGCCGGCAAGGCCCGCGGGCGTGGCTTAAACGAGAATAAAAATCAGTACGATGATAGCAGACAGGCTGCTTTCTATAATCCGGGCACGATCACCCTGTTTTAACACTCGATCCCCCGCCATGTCCGTTCCGCTGCGCAGCCTTACCCTGTCCCTGCCCGACGAAGCCGCCACCGATGCGCTGGCCCGCCAATTCGCGCCGCTGGTCACGGGCGCGCTCGGCCATGCGCCAGGGGGCCGCATCCACTTGCAAGGTGAGCTGGGAGCCGGAAAAACGGCTTTTACCCGGGCATTGTTGCGCGAATGCGGCATAACGGGCCGAATCAAAAGCCCCAGCTATGCGCTGCTTGAATCTTATAAAGTTTCTAACTTATACTTCTATCACTTTGATTTTTATAGATTTAGTGATTCGCGTGAATGGCTGGACGCGGGATTCCGAGATTTACTGCGTGATGACGCAGTCGTCCTGATCGAATGGCCCGAGCGTGCCGAAGGGGTTCTGCCCCCTCCGGATATGCAGATTTCCCTGGTCTATGCCGACCCGGGCCGCGCGGTCACCCTGACGGCCTTTACCGCACGAGGACAAACATGGTTGAACGCGATTGTCCCTCCGACCCAGGTGCCCTCTCCGCCAGCGGCACCGTCCGCCGACGCCTGATCAGCGTCGCCACCACCCTGCTCGTCCTGCCGGTCATTCCGCGGCTGGCGCACGCCGCCACCATCCTCGCGGTACGTACCTGGCCGGCCGACGAGTACACGCGCGTCACGCTGGAACTCGACAGCGAACTCAAGGCTGAACATTTCACGCTGGAAAACCCGCACCGCCTGGTGGTCGACATCGAAGGCCTGCAAGTCAGCACGGCGCTGAACCAGCTGGTTTCCAAGGTGCGCCCCGACGACCCGTACATCCAGACCCTGCGGGTGGCGCAGAACCGCCCCAATGTGGTGCGCCTGGTGTTCGACCTGAAGCAGGCCGTGGCGCCGCAGGTGTTCACGCTGAAGCCGGTGGCCGACTACCAGTACCGCCTGGTGCTCGACCTGTACCCCCAGGTGGCGCAAGACCCGCTGATGGCCATGCTGAACAAGCAGGCCGGCCCCGACGTCGACGACCCGCTGGCGCGCATCCTGGAAGACATCGCGCGCAACCCCGTCACGCCCACCGCCCCCGCGCCGCAAGCCCAGGGGCAAAAGCCGCCGCCCGCCATCGCCATGCCCAAGCCGGCGCCCGAGCCGTCCCGGCCCTCGCGCCGCAAGCGCATGGTCACCATCGCCATCGACCCTGGCCATGGCGGCGAAGACCCGGGCGCCATCGGCAAGAGCGGCCTGCGCGAGAAAGACGTCGTGCTGCGCATCGCGCGCCGCCTGAAGGCGATGATCGACGACCAGCCCAATATGCGTGCCTACCTGACGCGCGACGACGACTATTTCGTGCCGCTGCACGTGCGCGTGCAGAAGGCGCGCCGGGTGCGCGCCGACTTGTTCATTTCCATCCATGCCGACGCCTGGATCAAGCCTTCCGCCAGCGGTTCGTCGGTGTTCGCGCTGTCGCAGCGCGGTGCCTCCAGCACGCAGGCGCGCTGGCTGGCCAACAAGGAAAACGCGGCCGACCTGATCGGTGGCGTCAATCTGGGCAGCCACGACAAGCAAGTGGCCAAGGTGCTGCTCGACCTGTCCACCACGGCGCAGATCAACGACTCGCTGCGCCTGGGCGCGGCGTTCCTGGACGAAATCAAGAAAATAAACCGCCTGCACAAACGCGATGTCGAGCAAGCCGGCTTCGCCGTGCTGAAGGCGCCCGACATTCCGTCGATCCTGGTGGAAACCGCATTCATCAGCAACCCGCGCGAAGAAGAATTGCTGCGCTCGAGCAGCCACCAGCAAAAGCTGGCCACGGCCATGATGACCGGCATCCAGCAGTATTTCGTTGCGAATCCGCCGCTGGCGCACATCGCCGACGCCAGCTGACACGTCGGCGGCAGGGGTAACAATTCTTCAAAGTCCGGCTTTGGCCGGCTTGCCTGCTTCTATGATGGGAACTCCAACCGCCAGGAAGGAGTATCCCGATGAATGCGAATACGGCCGGCGATCCGCCACGCCTGTTTCCCACGCTGCGCTGCCACGACGCCGAGGCGATGATCCGTTGGCTGACCGAGGTATACGGCTTCACCGAACACGTGGTCTATCGGCACGCGGGCACGGTGCAGCATGCCGAGCTCGCCATGGGTTCGTCGATTCTGATGCTGGGGCAGCACCGCGATGACGCCTACGGGAAGATGGTGGGTAGCCTGGACGGCCGCCGCACCGATTCGTTGTACGTGGCCGTGAACGACCCCGACGCGCTGTACGACAAGGTCCAGACAGCGGGCGCCCAGATCGAATCGGAACCCAGCGACACCAGCTATGGCAGCCGCGAGTTCTCGTGCCGCGACCCGGAAATGAACCTGTGGACCTTCGGCACCTATTGGCCCAAGGTGGCCGGCGCCCCCAGCCACGAATGACGGCAGGCGGCTTGCGCTTCAGGCTGCTAGCCGGCACCGCGCCGACGGCGCCCCCGCACCAGCTTTACCAAGCCCGCCACGGCCAGCGGCACGATGGCGGCGGCCAGCCCCAGCAGCACGATGGTATTCAGGTGCTCTTTCACCAGCGGGATGTTGCCGAAGAAATAGCCCGCCGTGATCAGGCTGGCCACCCATAGCACCGCCCCGCTGACGTTGAACAGCTGGAATCGCAGCAGGTTCATTTCGGCCACTCCGGCCACGAAGGGCGCAAAGGTGCGGAAAATGGGCAGGAAGCGCGACATCACGATGGTCTTGCCGCCGTGCTTTTCATAGAACATGTGCGTGCGCAGCAGCGCCGCGCGGTCCAGGAAGCGCACGTTCATGGTGAACACGCGCGGCCCGATGGTGCGGCCGATGGCGTAATTGACGGTGTTGCCCGTAATGGCCGCTACGATCAGCAGCACGCCCAGCAGTAGCGGGTCCAGGCTGCCGGTGGCGCCGAATGCGCCCGCGATGAACAGCAGCGAGTCGCCTGGCAGGAAAGGCAGCACTACCAGTCCGGTCTCGGCGAAAATGATCAGGAACAGGACCAGGTAGACCCATGCCCCATACTGTTCGACCCAGACTCCCAGCGTCTGGTCGATATGCAACACCATCTGGAAAAATTCAAGCATGCAATAACCGTGTGTGGGTAGCGTGTCGAGCGCCGCGGCGTGCGTGGTGCCCGCGCGCCCTGCGCCAACTGGCATCGACTATAGCGCACCATGCCGGCCCGCCACGCCATGGGAAACGCACGCCTGCGGCCTGGGGCTAAAATCGTCACATGCCCGATTCCATCCCGCCACCTCTCATGTCCGACCGCCGCGCCATCGCTGCCCTGCCCGATCTGCTGATCAGCCAGATCGCCGCGGGCGAGGTCATCGAACGGCCGGCGTCCGTGCTGAAAGAAGTGCTCGAGAACGCCATCGATGCCGGTGCCCGCGCCATCGAAGTGCGCCTGGAAGGCGGCGGCATCCGGCGCATTGCCGTGTCCGACGACGGCGTGGGCATTCCGCCCGAAGAATTGCCGCTGGCCCTGGCGCGCCATGCCACCAGCAAGATCCGCTCGCTGGGCGAACTGGAATCGGTGGCCTCGATGGGGTTTCGCGGCGAGGCGCTCGCCTCGATTGCCTCGGTAGCCCAGGTGACGTTGATTTCGCGCACCCGCCAGGGCGACCATGCCTGGCAGATCGATGGCGGCAGCCTGCAGGTGGCGCCGGCATCCGGCCCTCCGGGCACTACTGTCGACGTGCGCCAGTTGTTCGACGCGGTGCCCGCGCGCCGCAAATTCCTGCGCGCCGAGGCCACCGAATTCGGCCATTGCGTGGATGCCATGGAACGTATCGCGCTGGCCCACCCCGATGTCGCTTTCCGCCTGTTCCACCACGACCGTGCCCAGCGCCAATGGCTGCCGGCCGATCCGGGACAGCGCATCCGCGACGTGCTGGGCGCCGAATTCGCCGAGCACGGCTTGCCGGTGGATGCGTCGGCCGGCGCCATCGGCCTGTCGGGCATGATCACGCGCCCCACCGCCGCCCGCGCGCGCGCCGACCGCCAATACCTGTATGTCAATGGACGCTACGTGCGCGACCGCACCGTCAGCCATGCGCTGCGCGCCGCCTATGCCGACGTGCTGCATGGCGACCGCCAGCCGGCCTACGTCCTGTACCTGGATATCGATCCCGGCGCGGTAGACGTGAATGTGCATCCCGCCAAGCACGAAGTACGCTTCCGCGATAGCGGCGCCGTGCACCGGTTCGTATCGCAAGTGGTCGGGCAAACGCTGGCGCAGACCGGCGGGGCCTCTGCCGTGCCCGCCACGGCCGGCGAAACAGCCGCCCTGGCCGATACCCTGGTGCGCACGGCTTCCGTCGACGGCCGCGCCGCCACGGCCTGGCCCGCGGCATCGCCCGCGAGCGCAGGCGCGACCGATCATGCCGCGCGGCCC
>DASPIV010000179.1:0-5884 GCA_035628955.1 Bordetella sp. | reverse complement strand
CGCTCGTTACCTGGCGGCCATCGGCGACGAGCCGGCACTGGCCGCCCAACTGGCCGCGCTGTACAGCCGTTTTCTGCATTCCGGGGGCTGGCGTGAATGCCTGGATGCCGGTGGCGCGCTGGCGCGCGCCGACATGCCGTCCACCACTCCCTACCACTTGGCAACCTGCTACGCCGCCTTGCCTGCCCACTGACAAGTCGCGGTCGGCATCAACAATTGGTCAAATCCTTTACAATTTGATTATTGTTGTGATGAGGTCGCCAATGAGCATCATGTGTGTAGCGTGCCAAGCCATCGCGCCGGGCTTGGCCGGCATCGAGCCGCACCCGGGCTTGGGCCACCAGGGCTTTCTGCATCCCACCCAGAAGGGCCGGGAGGGGTGCCGCGAAGATCATTTCCGCTGCCTGGAGTGCGGCGCCAAGTGGTTGCGTGAAACCGACAAGTGGGGAACCGACCTGGGGTTCAAGCTGGCGCCGTAGAGGCGCTACCGGGTTCGTCCGCAACCAGCGGCCGCACCCGTTCGCCGGGCAGCCAGTAAACCGCGCCGTCGCGCTCTTGTACCTGCAGCGGCGCCAGGCGGCCGTTTTTGCAGGGGCCGCCCACGCACAGGCCGGTGTCGGGCTGATAGGTGGCGCCATGGCGGGCGCACATCAACAGATTGCCGGCACGCGTGAAAAAGCTGTTTTCCCAGTCGATCTCGACGCCCACATGGGCACAGCGATTGACGTAGCCGTAGACGCGGCCCTGGTACCGGATGAAAAACACCGTTGTCTGGCCGGCGGCATCGATGGCCGGCAGTTTCACGCCCAGGCCGCCATCGGCCAGCGCGGTGCTGGCGCAAATGCGTACCGGGCAGGGCGGAGCAATATCGGACATGCGGGACCAAGCCTGAAAGGAAGCGATATTCGGCCAGGATCCCGACCCTGTCAAACCACGTTCAGGCGGGCGGCGCGTCGCGGGTATGGGCCAACTGCCGTTCCCACATGGCTGCGTAGGGCCCGCCCCGGGCCAGCAGCGCCGCATGGCGCCCGCGTTCCACAATGCGGCCATCGCCCAACACGATGATCTCGTCGGCATCGGCAATGGTCGACAGGCGGTGGGCGATGATCAGCGTGGTGCGGCCCTGGCTGACTTCGCGCAGATTGGCCTGGATTTCGCGCTCGGTGTGCGTGTCCAGCGCGCTGGTCGCTTCGTCGAACAAGAAGATCGACGGGTTCTTCAGGATGGTGCGGGCAATGGCCACGCGCTGTTTCTCGCCACCCGACAGTTTCAGCCCGCGTTCGCCGACCATGGTGCGATAGCCGTCGGGCATGCTCAGGACCAGGTCGTGGATATGGGCCAGGCGCGCCGCGGCCTGCACTTCGCCGCCAGTGGCGCCAGGCCGCCCGTAGGCAATGTTGTAGTGGATCGTGTCGTTGAACAGCACCGTATCCTGCGGCACCACCCCGATGGCGGCGCGCAGGCTGGACTGTGTGATGTCGCGGATGTCCTGCCCATCGATGAGAATGGCGCCGCGCTCGACGTCATAGAAGCGGAACAGCAGGCGAGCCAGGGTGGATTTGCCGGCGCCCGACGCGCCCACCACCGCCACGGTGCGGCCGGCGGGGATGCGGAAGCTGACGCCTTTCAGGATCGGCCGGCGCGCATCGTAGCCGAACACCACGTCTTTGAATTCCACGCTGGCGCCGGCCAGGCGCAACCTTGCGGCGCCGGGCTTGTCGCCGATCTCGCGCTGCTGGCCCAGCAGTTCGAACATGCGTTCCATGTCGATCAGCGACTGCTTGATCTCGCGATAAATGAAGCCGAAAAAGCTCAGGGGATCGTACAGTTGCAACAGGTAGGTATTGACCAGGACAAAATCGCCCAGCGTATAGCGGCCCTCGGCAATGCCTTGCGCAGCCATCCACATGACCACCGTCAGCCCCACCGAAATAATCACTGCCTGGCCGATGTTCAGGATGGACAGGCTGACCTGGCTGCGCACGGCGGCGCGTTCGTAGCGCGTCAGCGACGCGTCGTAGCGGTGCGCCTCGTGTTCTTCGTTGCCGAAGTACTTGACCGTTTCATAGTTCAGCAGGCTTTCGACGGCCTTGGTGTTGGCCTCGGAATCCGTTTCGTTCATCAGCCTGCGGAACTTGGTGCGCCATTCGGTGACGACCAGGGTATAGGCCAGGTACAGGCCGACCGTGAGGGCCGTGGCGGCCGCCAGCCAGAAATCGAACATCTTCCACAGCACGGCGCAGACCAGGCCGATCTCGAAGAAGGTGGGCAGCACATTGAACAGCAGGAACGACAGCAGGGTCTGGATGCCCTTGGTGCCGCGTTCGATGGCACGCGTCAGTCCGCCGGTCTGGCGCGACAAATGAAAGCGCAAAGCCAGGGCGTGCAGGTGGCGGAATATCTGCAGGCCCACGGCCCGGATGGCGTGCTGCCCCACTCGGGCGAACACGGCGTCGCGCAATTCGGAGAACAGCAGCGAGAATACGCGCGCGGCGCCGTAGGCCAGGATCAGTCCCACGGGCACGACGATGGCGCCGCCGGTATGCTTGCCCAGTTCGTCGATGGCCGATTTGTACAACAGGGGCACATACACGACGGCCGCCTTGGCGGCCAGCAGGCACAGCAGGGCAATGACGACGCGGGCCTTCAGGTCGGTGCGGCCGGGCGGCCACAGATAGGGAAGCAGGGTGCGCAGCGTGGCGATACTGCCGCGCGGCGTGGGCGATGGGGTGGGCAGGGGCATGGAAAAAGCGGCAAGGTCTGCACGGCCTTGAGACGGCCTGTGCAGGCCGCATTATCGGCCACCTTGCCTGGGCGCGCCTGAAAGCCCCGCCGCGCCCAGGGGCCTTGGCCCTAGTCCACCTGCGCGCCCGAGGCACGCACCACTTCGCCCCAGCGCTTGACGTCGGCGCTCAGCACCTGGGCGAATTCCTGCGGGCTGGTGATATAGGGCTCGGCGCCCTGGGCAGCGAAGCGCTCGGCCACCTTGGGATCGCGCAGGGCGGCATTGACGTCCTGGTTGATCTTGGCAATGCGGTCGGCCGGCGTGTCCTTGGGCGCCATCAGGCCGAACCAGGGGTTCACGTCGAAGCTCTTGAAGCCCGCTTCGGCAATCGTGGGGATGTCGGCGAAGGACTTGGCGCGGCGGGCGCTGGTGACCGCCAGCGGGCGTACGGCGCCGCTCTTGATCGAGCCGGCCACCGATGGCAGGCTGGTGAACACTACGTCGATACGGCCGCCCAGCAAGTCCTGCAGCGCGGCCGCGGCGCCGCGGTAAGGCACGTGCTGCATCGGCACCTGCGCGGCGCTGCTGAACATCTCGCCCAGCAGGTGATTGACCGAGCCGTTGCCCGCCGATCCGTACGTGATGTTGCCTTTCTTGGCGGCCTGCACCAGTTCGCCCACGGTCTTGAAGGGAGCGTCGGGGCGCGTGATCAGCACGAAAGGCAGCGTGGCCAGCGTGGCCACTGGCGCGAAATCCGTGCCGGGATCGAAAGACAGTTGCTTGTACAGGGCGCCATTGATGGCCTGGGTGCCGACATAGCTCATCAGCAGGGTGTAGCCATCGGCGGGCGCCGCCAGCACGGCTTCCATCCCCAGGTTGCCACCGGCGCCGGCGCGATTCTCGACCACTACCGTTTGGTGCCATTTTTCGCCCAGTTGCTGGCCGATGATGCGCGCCAGCGTATCCGAGGCGCCGCCTGGCGTCTGCGGCACGATGATGCGTACCGGCTTGGCGGGGAACGCTTGTTCCGCATTGGCCGGCGCGGCCAGGGTAGCGGACAACAGCAGGGCGATCGCCCAGGGAAAATAGCGCATATGTCTCTCCGTTGTTATAGCGGCCGTGGAACGCCTGGGCCTGCTGGCATTCTAGGCAGTTTTTTTCTGCATCAAGGACAAATGTTCGATATTCTGAACAAACCCCTTCGACATGCGGGGCCGGATAGCAGTCCGATTTGCTTCGGCGGCGGGATGGCACCCGGTTCCAGTCCACCCGGGATTCTCGATATGCCTACCGCGAGTGTTACCGCCATCGAGCGCCTGCTCGACATCTACGAAGCCTTTCAGGCCAGCCAGCGGCCGCTGTCGCTGACCGAAGTCGCCGAGCAGGCGAGGCTGCCCAAGAGTACCTGCCATGCCATCGTGGGTACGCTGATTGCGCGCGGTTATCTGTATTCCCTGACTCGGCCGCGCGCGCTGTATCCCACCAAGCGCATGTTCGACGTGGCGCGCGATATCGTCGACAAGGATCCCTTTGTCGAACGCATTACGCCGGTGCTGGAGCGCTTGCGCGACAGTACGCGCGAGACGGTCATTCTGGGCAAGCGCCAGGGCGATGCGGTGGTTTACCTGCAGGTGGTGGAAAGCGCGCATTCGATCCGGTATTCGGCGCGGCCGGGCGAGATCAAGCCCCTGCATTCCACTTCTATCGGCAAAACGATGCTGGGCTGCATGAAAGACACCGAATTGCAGGCCTGGCTGCATGGGCGCCGGTTCGATGGCGTGACGCGGGCCACGCTGACCGATCCGCAGGCCTTGGTGGCCGATATCCAGCAGGGACGGCGCCTGGGCTATTTCCAGACGCGCGGCGAAAGTGTCGACGATGTGTGGGCCGTGGCCGCATCGCTGGTGCTGAACAAAGAGACTTTCGCCATTGCGGTGGCCGGGCCCAAGCATCGCATGGAAGCTGCCGTGGCCGAATGCGCGCGGCTGCTGGTGGCGGCATGCAGTTCGATCTTGCGCCAGTCGCTGATGCGCTGAACACCTGTGCGTAGGGCTTTTTGAAGGCTGAAGGGGCAGGGGCGCTATCATCGAAGGATGGAGCCCGCTCAGGCGCCGGGCATATCCGCATCCCACCCACTGACTTCCGGAGGTCTCATGGCGAAGGTACCCGCACTGAAATTGAACGATGGCAATTCGATTCCGCAACTGGGCCTGGGTGTCTGGCAAGTGCCCAACAACGAGGCGGCGCGCTGCGTGAAAGAGGCGCTGGGCGCCGGCTACCGCCTGATCGATACCGCCGCCATCTACGGCAACGAAGCCGGCGTGGGCGAAGGCCTGCGCGCCTCGGGGCTGGGCCGCAAAGACATGTTCATCACCACCAAGCTATGGAATGACAGGCATGGCTACGACCAGGCCCAGCAGGCCATGGACGAGAGCCTGGGCAAGCTCGGGCTGGCGTATGTCGACCTGTACCTGATTCACTGGCCGGTGGCCGGCAGCGACAAATACCTGGATGCCTGGCGCGCACTGGTGGCCATGAAAGAAGACGGGCGCGCCCGCTCGATCGGGGTGTCCAATTTTCCGCAGGCCCAGTTGCAGCGCCTGATCGACGAAACCGGCGTCGCGCCGGCGGTGAACCAGGTTGAACTGCATCCGGGCTTCGCGCAGCGGCCGCTGCGAGCTTTCCATGCCGAGCAGGGCATCGCCACCGAGGCCTGGAGCCCGCTGGGCCAGGGCACGGTCATGCAAGACAAGACGCTGACCGCGCTGGCGGAAAAATACGGCAAGTCGGTCGCACAGGTGACGTTGCGCTGGCATTTGCAGAACGGCTTGATCGCGATCCCGAAGTCGATCACGCCGGCGCGTATCCGCGCCAATATCGATGTGCTGGATTTTGAATTGTCGGCCGATGATATGAACGCCATCGACAACCTGCCCGAGGGCGCGCGCCTGGGACCCGACCCCGAGCGCTTCAGCGGCTGAACCCGCCGGCCCCGGCGGCGGCCGGCCTCAGGCCCTGGCCGGAAACCACCAGTACTTGGCGATGACCACCAGCAGTACGGTAAGGGACAGCCACGATGCCCAGTGCCAGAGCCCGGTGCCCAGCAAGGCGGCCAGCAGGCCGAATAGGCTGAGCACGCCCAGCACGATGGGCGCGCCC
>DASPIV010000178.1:0-2159 GCA_035628955.1 Bordetella sp. | reverse complement strand
CAAGTACGCGCAAGATGGTTCGTACTCGTGGCACTGCCCGGGTCACTCGGGCGGCGTCGCCTTCCTGAAGAGCCCGGTCGGCCAGATGTTCCACCAATTCTTCGGTGAAAACATGCTGCGCGCCGACGTCTGCAACGCCGTGGACGAGCTGGGCCAGTTGCTGGACCACACCGGCCCGGTGGCCGAGTCCGAGCTGAACGCCGCGCGCATCTTCCATGCCGACCACTGCTTCTTCGTGACCAACGGCACGTCCACGTCCAACAAGGTCGTCTGGCATGCCAACGTGGCCGCCGGCGACGTGGTGGTGGTGGACCGCAACTGCCACAAGTCGATCCTGCACGCCATCACCATGACGGGCGCGATCCCGGTGTTCCTGCGGCCCACCCGCAACCACCAGGGCATCATCGGGCCGATCCCGCTGGAGGAATTCGACCCCGAGAACATCAAGAAGAAGATCGAGGCCAACCCGTTCGCGCGCGAAGCCGCCAACAAGAAGCCGCGTATCCTGACGCTGACGCAAAGCACCTACGATGGCGTCATCTACAACGTCGAGATGATCAAGGAAAAACTGGGCAGTTACGTCGATACCCTGCATTTCGACGAAGCCTGGTTGCCGCATGCGTCGTTTCACGAGTTCTACCAGGACATGCACGCCATCGGCCAGGGCCGCCCGCGCCCGCAAGAGCCGATGGTGTTCGCCACGCACTCCACCCACAAACTGCTGGCCGGCATTTCGCAGGCCTCGCAGATCATCGTGCAAGAGTCCGAGACGCGCAAGCTCGACCGCAACGTGTTCAACGAAGCGTATCTGATGCATACCTCCACCTCGCCGCAGTACGCCATTATTGCGTCCTGCGACGTGGCGGCCGCCATGATGGAGCCTCCGGGTGGCACCGCGCTGGTAGAAGAAAGCATCCGCGAAGCCCTGGATTTCCGCCGCGCCATGCGCAAGGTGGAATCCGAGTTCGGCAAGAACGACTGGTGGTTCAAAGTGTGGGGCCCCAACCGCCTGGTGTCCGAAGGCATAGGCAACCGCGATGACTGGGTGCTGGAAGCCAACGACCATTGGCATGGTTTCGGTGAGATGGCCAACGACTTCAATATGCTGGACCCGATCAAGGCCACGGTAATCACTCCGGGGCTGGACATGTCGGGCAGCTTCGGCGAAACCGGCATCCCGGCCGCCCTGGTGTCCAAGTACCTGGCCGAACACGGCGTGGTGGTGGAAAAGACCGGGCTGTACTCGTTCTTCATCCTGTTCACCATCGGCATCACCAAGGGCCGCTGGAATACGTTGTTGACTGCCTTGCAGCAGTTCAAGGACGACTACGACCGCAACCAGCCGCTGTGGCGCATCTTGCCGGACTTCTGCCGCGGCCATCGGGGCTACGAACGCATGGGCCTGCGCGATCTGTGCCAGCAGATCCACGAAGCCTATCGTTCCAAAGACGTGGCCCGCCTGACTACCGAGATGTACCTGAGCGACATGGTGCCGGCGCTCAAGCCGTCGGACGCTTTTGCGCGCATGGCGCACCGCGAGGTCGAGCGCGTCGACGTCGACCAGTTGGAAGGCCGCGTCACCGGCGTGCTGCTCACGCCGTATCCGCCGGGTATTCCGCTGTTGATCCCGGGCGAGCGCTTCAATCGCACCATCGTGCAGTATCTGCAGTTCGCCCGTGAATTCAACGAACGGTTCCCGGGCTTCGAAACCTACATCCACGGCCTGGCCGACGATATCGCTCCCGACGGCACCAAGCGGTATTACGTGGACTGCCTGATCGAAGAGTAGGCGGCCGCGGCTTATCCGAAGCGTGCTATGGAATAAGGCGCCAGCGCGGTGGCCGGCAGTTCGCCGGTTATCGCGCGCGCGATCAGGCGGCCAGTATTGGCTGACGCGGTCAGGCCCACATGGCCATGGCCGAAAGCGCACCATAAACCTTCGCGGCCCGGCACCGGGCCCAGCACAGGCAATGAATCGGGCAGGCAGGGCCGGTGTCCCAGCCAGATGCCGGGGGCGTCGATGCGCAGTTGCGGCAACCCGGCCTGCACGTGCAGCGCCAGCAGCATGGCGCGTCGTTCATTGGGTGGCTTCTGCAAGCCGCCGAATTCCACCGTACCCGCCATGCGCAGGCCGCTTTCCATCGGCGTGATGAAGACTT
>DASPIV010000177.1:0-4927 GCA_035628955.1 Bordetella sp. | reverse complement strand
TTTGGCGAGGATTCAGTGTCATATTCGCATCATAAAACAACAAAAGCGAAAAATAATGACGCGCTGCAAGATTGTTTTTCTTTCGCTTGTTAGGTAAAACGCAAAAAAGCAAAAAAGCAACAAAACAACAAAAGCGAAGCGCATCCGTCCATCGGCTGTGGTGGAAGAACGTGGCCACCGCCGTCACGGGCGAACAGACGCCGCAGAAAGCCATGGACAACCTAGCCGAAGAGATGGACCGCGTGATGGCCCGCCTGGAACGCGCCGGCATGGCCCAATGCGCGCCCAAGCTCAACAAGAAGAGCGACCCGTCGAAGTGGCTGTCCGATCAGCATGCGCCATGGGAAAAGCTGGCCAACGAAAAGCCGCAAGGCCAGACGATCCCGTACGACCAGTTGCTGCAGGCCTGGAAGGCAGGCAAGGTGCGCTAAGGCAGGCGGCTTGGGGGCCGTGGCTACTTGCCGGGCTGCCAGGTATCAGGCTCCCTGGCGGGAGCCTGATACCTGGAAAAACCCGGCGCACTCCATTGCGCCGCCGCATCCGGCAATGCAAGCTGCGCCGTGCCGGGCAATATCCATTGCGCACATTCCCGCGTGGCGTCGATGCAGCCGCCTTCGGCATAGACCCCCTGGGGATCGCGCCGCCGCAGCATGCGCGCCAGGATCGCTTGCACGGCGGCCGGATCGGCCAATGTGCGGGCCACGCGCGCTTCGACGATTGCTTCATCCAGCACCAGCCGGCCTTGCGCGTCTTGCCGTGCGCCGTCGCGCCAGTGGTAGATCTCGACGCATTTGGCCGTCAGCGTGTAGGGCTGGTCGCGTTTCCAGAAATTATTGAACAACCCGCTGCCCAGGTAGAAGACCCACGAGCCTTCGTAGCCTTCCACGTTGGACGAGTGGGCATCCGGATTGCGGAACCAGAGGCGGTCGCCGGGCACGTAATACCGCGGCGGCAGCGGCGCGTCCATCGACCCGTACTCGCGCAGGAATACATCGTGGAACTGCCCCGACATGACCGCCCGCGTTTCCCATTGCCGCTGCAGGCTGGCGTACAGCACGGGATGCGCGTCGCGCAGTTCCAGGGCAATGCCCAGCAGGGTGACATACTCGGTGGCCCGATAGCACGAAAACGAATACAGCTTGCCCGATGCGTCTGGCTGGGTGGCTTTTTGCAGGGCTTCGATCAGCGATACGCCCGGTTCGATGGTAAAACCCCGCGCTTCGTCGTAGCGCCAGTAGCCGGCCGGCCGCTCGGCCTGTTCGGTATCGAAGGCCAGGGCGGTGTTGCGCGCGGCCTGCACGATGTGCTGGCGGATGCGCACGGCGCTGTGCATTTCGGCGGCACTGGGAAACGGAAAGGCCACCGGCCCCAGCAGCATGGCCAGCAGGATCTCGCGCGCCAGGTCGTCGGGGCGGTTTTCGGTGTCCAGCGCCAGGGCCGCGCCCAGCACGGTGGTGTCGCGCTCTGGCGCCAGGGCCAGCAAGGCGGGGGTGGGTTCGAAATGCACGGCGCAGGGGCCGTCGGGCACTGCCTCCACGTAGGGTGCCACCCCCAGGGTATGCAGCATGTCGTGTGCGGCCTGGTGTTCGGCTCGCAGTGCGCCGGCGCTGGGCGCGGCGATGCGGATGCCTTGCCGCGCTGGGGGCTGGGATAAGGGTACGGCTGAGGGCATGCGTCGGCTCCGTGGACCGGTGCGCGCCGGCAGGGTAGGCTACGCGCGCCGTCAGGCGCCAGATTCTACCGCTGCGGCCGTGTTTGCGGTACACCTGCCGGCAACAGGCGCGCCAGGGCTTCGGCGTCCATGAAACGGATGCTGTGGCGCCCTGCATAGTCGATGGCGGGGGCCGAGGGCGTGCCCAATGCCACGTAGATGCCTTCGCTGGCGCCCGCGCTGAGGCGGGCCGCATCCAGGCGCTGCAGCGGCTCGATGCCCGTATGGGCGGCTTTCCAGCGCCGCGCCGCCAGCAGCGCGCGGCCGCCGCCGGCCCGCGTCAATTCGAAATCGGCCGCCGTGCCGTTCAGGCGCTTGACTTCGCAGCCGTCACGGCGCAGCGCTGCCTCCAGCACATCGGCAAAGGCAGCCCAGGGCAGGGCCGCCAGGTCGGCAGCGGTTTGTTCGACGCGCGCGGCCGAGGGCTTGCCACGCTGCTTCCAGGCGGCGATGCCCGCAATACCCAGGAACGGGATCGCCGCAAAGACCGGAAAGGGCGCATAGGCGGGCGGCAGCGCCGCCACGCCGATGACGATCAGCGCGGCCGCCACCAGCATGCTGATCCACCACGGCGAACGCAGCAAAATGGCGAACAGCGAGTTCTTGGCCATGAATTTCATGGAATCTTCCTGGACGTCGATGCGTTGGGGTCAGGGGGCCGGCGTGCCGGATGGCGGGGCGGGCGGTTGCGTCGGGGCGGGCGGCACAGGCGGCGCGGGGCGTACTGCCGGCGAGCCATCCGGCGTGCGCGCCATCCAGGCAATCAGCGACGCGCGCATGGCTTCCTCGACCGACATATCGATGGGTTTTACCCATTCGGCGGGCACGAATACCGTGTAGCCGCCGATCATGTAGCCCATGGGCAGGTACACCGCCACGCGTTCACCCTGCATGAAGCCTTCGGGCAGCCCCGCGGTGCCGCGCCGGGTGATCAGGCCCACCAGCTCGAGCGGCTGGTCGGGCAGGCGCAGCACCACCACGTGCTGCGTGTCGGTCTTGGCGCTGGGCGAGAAATAGTCGGCGAAGCTTTTCAGCGACGAATAAATGCTCTTGACCACCGGCAAATTGGTGAAAGGTATTTCGACCAGGCGGAATATCCGCTGCACGCGCTCTTTCGAGACCAGGTAGCCGATCAGCAGGATCCCCACGATGCCCAGCACCAGGCCCATGCCGGGTATGTAGAAGTTGCCGATGAACGGACTGAGCAGTGCCATCGAGACGCGCTCGGTCCAGGCCAGCACTATGTACAGTAAATAGATCGTCAGCGCGATCGGCAGTACGGTGATCAGCCCGCGGAAAAAGTATCGGTACAGGCGCGTCATGGGTACGAATCTCCGGTAAGGCGTATTAATGGCTATTGGTCGGCAGGAACAGGGTTTCCTTGATCTCTTCCATGACCACGTAGCTGCGCGATTCCGCCGAAGCCGGCAGGCGTTTCAGGATTTCGCCCAGCAGCCGGCGATATTCATTCATTTCGGTCAGGCGGGCCTTCACCAGGTAGTCGAAGTCGCCCGAGACCAGGTGGCATTCCATGACTTCGGGCACGTAGAGCAGTTCCTGCTTGACCTTGTCGAACACGTCGCCCGATTTGGCCGAGAGCTTGATTTCCAGAAACACCAGCAAGTTTCGACCCAGGGCGGCGGGATTGACGCGCGCATGATACCCGGTGATGACCCCTTCGCGTTCCAGGCGCTTGACTCGCTCGGAACAGGGGGTGGCCGACAGACTGATGCGTTCGGCCAGGTCGGTGATGGAAATCCGCCCGTCCCGCTGCAGAATGTCGAGTATTTTCAGGTCGATACGATCGAGTTCGCGCATTTCACTCTTGCCGGGCCGCACGGGCCCGCCCCGCTAGTCGAAAAATGGACAGGAGCGTGTGATTTTAGTGCTTTTCACTGCCTACCCGCTTCTAGACTATGAGTTTGTCCGTGTGACATGTCCAAAACGGGGAATTCCATGCACGTCATCGTCCTGGGCAGCGGCGTGATCGGTACTACGACTGCTTATTACCTGGCTCGCCAGGGTGCCACGGTTACCGTGCTCGATCGCCAGCCCGAGGCGGCCCGCGAGACCAGCTACGCCAATGCCGGGCAGGTCTCGCCGGGCTATTCCACTCCCTGGGCGGCGCCCGGCATCCCCCTGAAGGCCCTGAAGTGGCTGTTCCAGAAAGACGCGCCGTTGGCTATCCGGCCCGACGGCACGCTATACCAGTTGCGCTGGATGGCCGCCATGCTGGCCAATTGCTCGGCTGGCCGCTACACCGTCAATAAAGAACGCATGCTGCGCCTGGCCGAGTACAGCCGCGACTGCCTGCGCGAATTGCGCGCCGACACCGGTATCCAATACGAGGCCCGCACCCGCGGCACCCTGCAATTATTCCGTACCGCGGCCCAGTACGACGCGGCCCAGCGCGATATCCAGGTGCTCGATGCCTGCGGCGTGCCGTACGACCTGCTCGACAGCACCCGACTGCAAACGGCCGAGCCCGCGCTGGCCCGCACTGCCCACAAACTGACGGGCGGCTTGCGCTTGCCCAACGACGAAACCGGCGACTGCCATTTGTTCACGCGCCGCCTGGCCTTGCTGGCCGCGGGGCTGGGCGTGGAGTTCCGCTATGGCCAGGACGTCGAAGGCCTGGATGCCAGCGGTGGCGAAATCCACGGCGTGCGCGTGGGCGGCCAGACACTGAGCGCCGATCGCTACGTGGCCGCCTTCGGCAGCTATACGCGCGGCTTCCTGGCGCCGCTGGGCCTGGACTTGCCTGTCTATCCGGTCAAGGGCTATTCGCTGACCATTCCCCTGGCGCAGGCCGACGCTGCGCCGGTGTCCACGGTGCTGGACGAAACCTACAAAGTGGCCGTGACCCGCTTCGACCAGCGCATCCGGGTGGGCGGCATGGCCGAACTGGCCGGATTCGACTTGCGCCTGAATCCGGCACGCCGCCGCACCCTGGAACACGTGGTCAACGATCTCTATCCCGGCTGCGGCGACCTTGCGCAGGCCGAGTTCTGGGCCGGCCTGCGGCCCATGACTCCCGACAGCACGCCCATCGTCGGCGCCACGCGCTACCCCAACCTGTTTCTCAATACGGGGCATGGCACGCTGGGCTGGACCATGGCCTGCGGTTCGGGCAAGGTCGTGGCTGACCTGGTCACCGGCCAGCGGCCCGCCATCCGCGCCGACGACCTGGCCCTGTCGCGCTACCAGGCGTCGCGG
>DASPIV010000176.1:0-5929 GCA_035628955.1 Bordetella sp. | reverse complement strand
GCCTGCGGGACCGCTGCGCACCCGCTGTACCCTGCGAGGCCGACTACGGCTTGGCGTGGCCCGATGGTGCTTCGCCGCCGATGGCCCATTGGGTTTCCTGCACGGCAGTCGGCCGTTTGCCAGCGTACGCCTGGAAAACCTGACCACTCGCTTCGGCGTTTGACGCGGTGCGTGGCAAACGGGAATGCCGCTTGCTGCACGGGCGGGTTTCCAGGAGGTCTCTGCCATGGGCATGCTCAACAACTTGTGGGATAACGCCGGGGTTCCGCTCGACCGCCAGCAATTCAGCTGGAGCGATATGGCCGGCAAGCCGATCAGCAAGCTGGATGATGACGCTTTCACGCGAATGCGCATCATATTGTTGAACGGGCTCGAATTGGACGCCTTGCGCCTGAAGCACATGGCCAGCCGCCTGAACGAGCCCCTGCGCGTGCCGCTGGCCCGGTTGCGCCGTGTAGAGCAGCATCAGGCCACATTGATCAACTGGCTGTTGTCGGCCGACCATTCTCCGCTGGAAACTACCGTTGCCTATGAACAGGTGGCAATCGAAGTGACTGCCGCGGTGGCCCAGGCCGAGCCCGACCCCTACCAGGCGCAAACCTACCGCTACGGGCTGCTGGAAGACTTCGACCATCTGTACCGCTACAGCGCCATGCTGGATCGGCTGGAAGGCAAAGACGCCAACAACATCCTGCAAGGCTATACCGATATCGTGCCGGGCCGCCCTACCGTGGATGAGCATCGCGCGGCCGAAGACGACGTCAGGCATTCTTACCAGCGCGGCCAGGCCGCGCTGTTGACCAAGCTGCATGCCACCCTGATCACGGCCGCCGAATACCAGACGCACGACTATTACATGAACATCGGGCCCTTGTTCGCCGACCCATTGGCCCGCCAGTTATATGCCGAAATCGCATCGGTCGAAGAGCAGCATGTCACCCAGTACGGGTCTTTGCAGGACCCCGGCGAATCGTTGCTGGAAAAGCTGCTGATCCATGAAGCCACCGAAGTCTATACCTACTACAGCTGTGTCGAACAGGAAACCAACCCTCGCATCAAGGCGATATGGGAACGATTCCTGGACTACGAACTGGGACATCTGTCCATGATGACAGCACTGTTCAAACAGTACGAACGGCGCGACCCCCAGGAAGTACTGGGTACGGTCATCCCCACGCCCTTGAAGTTCGCCCCGCAACGCGACTTCGTGCGCGCCGTGCTGGCCGATGAAGTCTCGATACGAGCCAAAGGCACGGCCTATGTGCCGGGCGATCAGGAAAGCCAGGCCTCGATCGAGGCGCGCCGGATCCTGAATGCGTCCGGATCGCCCAGCAGCATGGTGTCGGCGGGCTACCAATGGACGCCCGGCACCGAGTTGAACCGCCCTGCCAAACCCGCGCGATAAAGGAGCCGACCATGGGAAACGCTACCAAAACCGGGATGAACCGCACCGGCATGCAGATGGCCCCGATGCAAGGCCCCATGCAAACGAAATTCGCGGCGCAGCAGGGGCCAGCCCCGGGCAGCATGGACGACGCGATTGCCGAGCGCATCGCCTACATCGAGTCGGCCGACCGCCTGGGTTCTGTGCCCTTGCCTGCCACCGGCAAAGGGCTGCTGACCACGGCGGCCGGCAAGATCACCGGCCACAACCCCGAAGTGCTGATCGACAAACTGGGACAGCGCCTGGCGTACGAACGGTCCGGGGTGCGGCTGTATGAGGCGATGATCGTCAAGGTGCAGGCCGACCGCGATGACCGCAACACCCCCTTGCGCACCGACCTGATAAAGATCCGCAACGAAGAAGAGGCACACTTCCACTTGCTGGCCGAAGTGATCACCAGCCTGGGAGCGGACCCTACCGCACAGACCCCGGGGGCCGACGTCAGCGCCATGGCCGCGCTGGGACTGGTCCAGGTGCTTACCGATCCGCGCACGACTATCCCGCAAAGCCTCGAGGCGCTGCTGACCGCCGAACTGACCGATCACGCCTCGTGGGAATTGCTGGCCGAACTGGCCAAGCAACAAGGCCACGACGAACTGGCGGCGCGTTTCGCCGAACCATTGGCAGCCGAGGCCCGCCATATGGCCACCATCCAGCACTGGCTGCGCGATTGGCTAGCGCGCGATGCCGCGTAATGAACGGGCGGACGTGCTGGTGGTGGGTGCCGGCGTGGCCGGGCTGTCTGTTGAATCGCCAAATGCGGGCGTGTACGGAAGATCGCGCATCCACCGCCCGCCGCCGACGGCTTGGCGGGATGGCTGAGACGCCGCCCTACCGCCAACGATGGGGTCGAAGACGCCAAGCTTGCCGGCCGGATGGCGGCCCTGCGCCACTAGCGCACCGGTACTGGCGCACCGGTACTGGCGCACCGGTACTGGCGCACCGCTACTGGCGCACCGGTACTGGCAAAACCGGATGGAATCAGCGCCCGTCGTGGGGTAGCCTGGGCGTTTCCCGTTACGCGTCGCCCACCCTTCCCATGCGATCGCTTTCTCAGCCACCTGATCCGCCGCGTCCGGGCCCCGGCGGCCCGGACGCGGCTGCTGTAATAAGCAGCCATCCCCCGGCACCCGAATCCAGCCCGGCCGGGCACGCCGATTACATCGATGCCAGCGAGGCCATGGCGCTGCTCAATGTCAGGCCACAGACCTTGTACGCATATGTCAGCCGCGGGTGGATCTGCAGTGTGATGCAGCCCGGCCAGAAGAAAAAACTCTATAACCGCGATGACGTGGACCGTGTCAGGAAACGCTCCGCGGCCAGGGCCGGCCATGGCGCCGTCGCTGCGTCGGCCATGAACTGGGGCGAGCCGATTCTTCCCACATCGATTACCGAAATCACCCAACAGGGTCCGCGCTACCGCGGCCACCTGGCATGCGACCTGGTGTGTGACGGCAGTTCGTTCGAAGCGGTCGCCGAACTGCTGTGGACCGGCAAACTGCCCCGGCCGGCGCCCGTATGGCCGGTACACCGGCCTACCGATGAACTGCTGGCGCTGGCCCGGGCGATGGCAACCTGCCAGCCACGCAACAACGTGCTCGAAGTATTTGCCATGGTGGTGCTGATGCTGGGCCTGAAGCCAGGTTCGGGCGCACAACGGCTGGCCGGCGGCAGCACCTTGCCGACCGCGCGCGAGATCGTCCAGGCCATGGTGGCCTGCTGCGGCTTTGTCGGCCCCGGCCAGTGCTACCGGCCGATGCGCCGTGGTGAAACGGTAGTGCAGGCACTGATGCATTCGCTTGGCCTGGCCGCCACGGCCGAGAATGGCGAGACGCTACGTGCCTTGTTGATACTCATGGCGGACCATGAGTTTCCGCCCGGCACGTTCAGCGCGCGCGTAGTTGCCTCGGCCGGTGGATCGCTGCACAGCTGCCTGGCCTCTGCGCTGTGCGCCACTTCCGGGCTGGAAGTAGGACGCATGTATGAGCGTGTCCAGGACTTTCTTGGACCGAGGCGCACACGCGCAACGCTGGTTCGCCGCGCGTGCCGGCTGCACGCCCTGGGCCACGGCGTGCCGGGGTTCCATCACCCGCTCTACCCGGCCGGAGATCCGCGCGCGGCGCAGCTGCTGGACATTGCGCGCCATCGCCGCGCACAGGCGCCCGATGTAAGAGCTATCTTCGCGTTCATCGAGGATATGAAGACCGCTGTCGGCCTGTATCCCAGGCAGGAGCTGGCGCTGGTGGTCCTGACCCGCGCCATGGACCTGCCGGCCCAGGCAGCCGCCGCGTTGTTTTCGCTGGCGCGCCTGGCCGGCTGGGTAGCCCATGTGCGCGAGCAGCATGCCGACGGCACGATGCTCAGGCCGCGCGCCAAGTTCGTGCCGAACGACGCGCCGCCCGGCACATAGCCACTTCACATTGATTCAATGTTCAAGATTGAAGCGGCGGTAGATTGTCCCTAGGATCCGCTTGTTGGCACAACAACAACGGAGACAAACATGAGTCCTTACCGCCGTTCAGTGCTGGTCGCCCTGGGCGCGAGCGCAGCCATGGCAGCGTTGCCCAGCCTGGCTCGCGCCCAGGCCTTCCCGGCCAAGCCGATACGCATCATCGTCCCGCTGCCGCCCGGCGGATCCAACGACGTGCTGGCACGCATCCTGGGCCAGAAGATGTCCGAGTCGTTCGGCCAATCGGTGGTCGTGGAAAACAAGCCTGGCGCCGCCGGCAACATCGCCACCGATTACCTGGTCAAGTCCGAGCCCGATGGCTATACGATAGCCATCGCGCCCAACCAGACGGTGGCGGTCAACCCGGTGCTGTACGCGGATCTGCCCTTTGATGTGCTGAAAGATGTGCAAGGCGTCAGCATGCTGGGCCGCGTGCCCATGGTATTGATGGTGTCGCCAAAGATAGCCGCGACGTCCGTCGCGGAACTCATCGCCCTGGCCAAGGCCAGGCCCGAAGGCCTGTCGTATGCCTCGGCAGGCTCCGGCAGCCCCCAGCACATGGCGGCCGAGGTCTTCAAGTCGATGACCGGTACCAAGCTGACGCATATACCCTACAAGGGATCGGCCCCTGCCCTGGTCGACGTGCTGGCCGGGCGGGTCGACGTGATGTTCTGCCCGATCAATTCGGCGCTGCCGCACATCCGCAGCGGCAAGCTGCGTGCGCTGGGCACCACGGGCCCGTCGCGGATCGCCTTGTTGCCCGACGTACCGGCCATTGCCGAGACGGTGCCCGGTTTTGAAAGCGATATCTGGATCGGCATGGTGGCACCCGCCCAGACCCCCGCGGCGGTCATACAGAAACTCAACGCCGAACTTCGCCGCGCGCTGGCCCTGCCCGACGTGCGCAAGACGCTGGCGGAACAAGGCATCTACGCCGAGTCCAGCAGCGCGGCCGATTTCAACAAGCTGATCGCCACCGACCAGAAGCGCTGGGCCGCCGTGATCGCGGCCGCCAATATCAAACCCGACTAAGCCTTGCCTGTCGCAACACTTCAGGCCGGAAGGCCGGCGCGCCGACGCTGGTTCCCGACCTCACTCCAAGCTGGAGATTCCATGACTGCTTCTTCTGTGGCGCCGGTACGCCGCGACGTTCCCCTGGCTAGCGTGCCGGACAGCACGGTCTGGTGCAGCGATGCCATCGCCGACATGCTGCGTGCGCTGGAAATCCCGTATGTGCTGCTGAATCCCGGCGCGAGTTTCCGGGGGCTGCACGACAGCATCGTCAATCACCTGGGCAACGAAAAGCCGCAGATGATCGTCGTGCTGCACGAGGAACATGCCGTGGCGATTGCACACGGGTACGCCAAAGTCGCGGGCAAGCCCCTGGCTGCCATTCTGCACAGCAATGTGGGCCTGATGCACGGTTCGATGGCGATCTTCGATGCCTGGGTCGATCGTGTTCCGGTGATGGTGCTGGGCGCCACCGGCCCGGTCGATGCCGCAAAGCGCCGGCCGTGGATCGACTGGATCCATACTGCGCAGGACCAGGCGGCATTGGTGCGCCACTTCATCAAATGGGACGCCCAGCCCGCATCGATCCAGGCTGCCCAGGAAGCCTTGCTGCGCGCCAGGCAAATTGCCACGACTGCGCCGCAAGGGCCGGTATATGTCTGTTTCGATGCCGCCCTGCAGGAATCCAGGCTGGCCGCCAAGCCTGCCCTGCCCGACCCCGCGCGCTACCTGGCGCCGCCGCCCGCGCGGCCCGCCGACGCGGTCATCAGCCAGGCCGCGGCCCTGCTTGCCGGCGCGCGGCGGCCCGTCATTCTGGCTGGCCGCGTCAGCCGCGACGAGACGGGCTGGCAACAACGTATCCGGCTGGCCGAGGCATTGAACGCCGAAGTGCTGACCGACCTGAAGGTGGGCTGCGCCTTTCCCACTGACCATCCGCTGCACGCGGCACCCAGCGGTCATTTCCTGAACGGCGCCGCGAAAGAGGTGCTGCGTGGCGCCGATGTGGTGCTCAGCTTGGACTGGCT
>DASPIV010000175.1:0-2342 GCA_035628955.1 Bordetella sp. | reverse complement strand
TCTGATTGCCTGCTACGAAAGCGCCATCGCGTTCGAGCCGCAGTTGCTGCAAGGCCCGGACAGCCCGGCCATGCAGCGGCTGACGCAGCTGTGGCCGATGAAACGCTTTCCGGTATTGGTCGACGGCGACCGCACCATCATCGAAGCCAGCTGCATCATCGAATACCTGGACTTGCATTATCCCGGCGCGGCGCGCCTGGTTCCCGACGACGCCCGGACGGCGCTGGAAGTCCGCATGCTGGATCGTTTTTTCGACAACTACATTTCTACGCCGCAGCAAAAAGTCGTGGCCGACGCCCTGCGGCCGGCCGACGCGCGCGACCCCTACGGGGTGCGGCAGGCGCGCGACATGCTCGATACCGCCTATGCCTGGCTGGAGCAACGATTGCAAGGCCGCCAGTGGGCCGCGGGAGACGAGTTCACCCTGGCCGACTGCGCCGCCGCCCCCTTCCTGTTCTATGCCGACTGGACGCACCCCATCGGCCAGGCCTGCCCGACCGTGCTTGCCTACCGCAAGCGGCTGCTGCAGCGGCCCTCGTTCGCGCGGGCGGTGGACGAGGCCCGGCCCTACCGGCCGCTCTTCCCGCTGGGCGCGCCAGATCGCGATTGAGGCATCCGCTTGCCACTAAAATGGCGGGCTATGACAGACAAGATGCGACTCGACAAATGGCTGTGGGCGGCGCGCTTCTACAAGACCCGCAGCCTGGCCGTGCAGGAAATCGGCAAGGGGCGGGTACTGGTCAACGGCCAGTCCGCCAAGCCGGCGCGCGACATCGCGGTCAATGACCGGATCACGGTGCGCAAGGAAGACCCCGCCATGCACGTGTGCGTGCGGGCGCTGAGCGCCGTGCGCGGCCCGGCGCCGGTGGCGCGCCAGCTTTACGAAGAAACTCCGGAAAGCCTGGCCGCGCGCGAACGTGCCGCGGAAATGCGCCGGCTGGCGCCCGAGCCGGCCCAGGCCATCACCGACGGCCGGCCCACCAAGCGCGACCGCAGGCTCATCGGCCAGATCCGCGGCAAGTAAGTACCGGCAGGCAGCGGCACGGCTCGATGTGCCTGGGCGCCCCGCGCACGGCGATGCTGTCGGTGACCTTCGATTTCTAGCCGTGTTCATGGTGAAATAAGACCCGGCGCGCACCCCGTGCCAGGCCAAGCCGGGTACCGCAGGCAGGTCCGGGTCGCACAGCCAGGCTTGCGCGGGGTGTATGCTGCCGCGGGATTTTTCCTGCCCATCCGGCAACCCTGATGCTGCGTGCGTGCGGCCACCATGACTCCCTTTCGAGGCAAACTTCGCATCCGGCATCTGGAAATCGTGCTGACCGTGGCGGAACTCGGCAATCTGTCCAAGGCCGCCACGCAGTTGCACAGCACGCAGTCAGGCTTGTCGCGCGCCATCGCCGAAATCGAGGAAGTCGTGGGCGCGCGCCTGTTCGAGCGCACCGCCAAGGGAACCACCTGCACCCTGCTGGGCGCAGCCATGTGCCGGCATGCCCGCCAGATGCTGTCCGACTTCCGCAAGGCCGAAGTGGACCTGGCCGCCGTATTGCGCGGCGAAGAAGGCAGCCTGACGGTGGGATGCTTCTCGATGTTCGCCGGCTGGCCCGTGGCCGAGGCCGCGCACGCCTTCCGCGTGGCATACCCGCGCATCTCGCTCACCCTCGAAATGGGCACTCATGAAAAACTGATCGAAGACCTGGACTCGGGCGCGCTCGATGTGCTGATCAGCCGTTTCTCGTCCACCGTGAATCCGCAGGTGTACCGCTCGGTCACCTTGCTGAACGATCCGGTCGTACTGGCCTGTGCCCCCACGCACCCCTTGGCTGGTCGCCAGGACGCCACGCTGGCCGACTATGCCCGGTATCCGTGGATGACCGCCCTGCCCGGCAGCCGCATCCGCGGCGAACTCGAGATTTCACTGCGCGCGGCCGGCCTGCCCATCCCCGATATGATCGGCGTGCTTTCTCTCGAGTTCGGGCGCGAGATGCTACGCACCGCCGACTACCTGTGGATGATGCCCGGCAGCGTGGCGGCTGTCAGCCAGGCGCGCGGCGACCTGCATGTGCTGGCGCACAAGCCGGCCTTGGCCAAGTCGCCGCTGGCCGCGATCTGGCGGCGCGACCGTCCCAGCACCCGGCAGGCAAGAGCCTTCGCATCCAGCCTGGCCCAGGTCATCCGGGCCGAGCGCATCGCGCTGGAAGCCTGACCCCCGGTTTGTCCGGCCATGCGCATATTGCATGGCCTTGTGCAAAATCGGCATGCCTTCCTGGCCGATTTCCTTCCTACCATAAGGACAAGACCGCGCATCGCAATGGCGGCACCGTCAACAAGGAGAGGACATGGCC
>DASPIV010000174.1:0-8810 GCA_035628955.1 Bordetella sp. | reverse complement strand
GCCGGTGATGCGGTACTGCTCGTCTATCAACAACACCTGCCGCCACTTGTCGAATGTCAGGCAGGGGTGCGAAATATCGAAGGCAATCATGTCGCCCACCTGGATGTCGTCGTGCGGGTCGATATCCAGGAACGCATGCTGGTCCATCATGGCGCTCAGCTTCCAGTGGCCGGGGGCGGGCAGGGGCGCCGCGCTGCCGGGGCGGTAGTGCACGGCCGGCACCGGCAGTCCGGCATCGAAGGCCGCGTCGCGCTTGCCCAGGGCCACGATGGCGCGCCCACGCTCGGGCACCGATTGCACATAGGCCCATACTTGCAGGGCAGGGCGCAGGCCCGGCTCCAGGCGGCGCGCCACCGGGTTGTGCGCGGCGATGCGCTCGGCGGCGTTGCGGTAAATGCCCACGTCATGCGACAGATAACAGCCCGGACGCAGGACGATATCCAGCGGCATGCCGATATCCAGGCCCGAGAATTCCTCGGCCACTACGTCGAACCAGGCCGAGCCCGCACCCGTGATCAGCGCCGGGCCATCCTGGCGCAGCCGTCCGTCGGCCGCCAGCGTGCGCAGCGTCTTCACGGCTCGCCGCAACAAGACGCGGATGCTCTCTTCATCCTGCAGCACGCCTTCGTATACCTCGACGCCGGCCAACGCCAAGGCTTGCGGCCAGCGTTCCAGCTCGGCCAGCAGCGCCTGCAATTGCGTATCGTCGCGCACGCCTGTGCGCCCGCCGGCGACGCCCAGTTCGATCAGTACCGGCAACCGCAGGCCTTGCCCGGCAAAGTAATCGCCCAACTGCGCCGCATTGGCCGCCGAATCCACCAGGCACAGGAAGGTGAAGCCGGGATCGCGCAGCAGGCTGGCCACCATGGCCATATTGGCCCGGCCGACCAGTTGATTGGCCATCAGCACCGTGCGTATCCCGTGGTGCCAGGCTGCCCGCGCCTGCGGCGCGGTCGCCAGCGTGATGCCCCACGCCCCCCCTTGCAACTGCCGATGGAACAGTGCCGGGCTCATGGTGGTCTTGCCGTGCGGCGCCAGCTTGACGCGATAGGCCTCCATGAAACGCTGCATCCACTGCAGGTTGTGCCGCACGCGCTCTTCATACAGCACCGCCACGGGCAGGCTGACGTCTTCGCGCAACAGGTTCCAGTCCAGCGCGGCAACCTGCGCGGCCGGCCAATCGGCGGGAAAAGCACCCAGCCCTTTGCCGTCGGCGTCCAGCAGGGCCGCGGGGCTGGCGGCGGATGAGGCAGTTTTCATAGCGTGGTTTATGAAAATAATTACCGTAAAAATAATTAAATTAGATTATCCTGAAAATAATTTACATTCGGGAGTTGGGAGTTTCCCGTACGCCGGCTGCCTCGGGGGCGCGACGGTCAAGCGTGGGCGGCCATGGTGTAATGACTGTTTTGGCCGCTGTGCGGCCGTCGTTATTTCGCCGTCATGAGCAACGATCTGTTCGCCGCCGATCCCGCGCACCGGCCCTATGTTCCGCTGGCCGAACGGCTGCGGCCGCGCACCCTGTCCGACGTCGTCGGGCAGGCGCACCTGCTGGGGCCCGACAAGCCGCTGCGCGTCGCGTTCGAGTCCGGCCGGCCGCATTCCATGATCTTCTGGGGGCCGCCGGGGGTGGGCAAGACCACGCTCGCCCGCTTGATGGCCGATGGCTTCGACGCGCAGTTCATCGCTATTTCGGCGGTGCTCGGCGGGGTCAAGGACATCCGCGATGCCGTGGTCACGGCCCAGATCGCGCAAGGGCAGGGCCGCCGCACCATCCTGTTCGTCGACGAGGTCCATCGCTTCAACAAGGCCCAGCAGGATGCCTTTCTACCCTATGTCGAAAGCGGCCTGTTCACCTTCATCGGCGCCACCACCGAAAACCCTTCGTTCGAGGTGAATTCGGCGTTGCTGTCGCGGGCCCGCGTGTACGTGCTGCAATCGCTCAGCGCCGACGAACTCGAACTGCTGATCGACCGCGCCGTGCAGGCCCTGAACGAAGGCCGCGAAACCGAAGCACAAGTGCGCTTCACGTCCGATGCGCGCGAGCAACTGGCGGCCTGGGCCGACGGCGATGCCCGGCGCCTGATCAGCGCCGTCGAAGTGGTGGCCGAATCGGCCCAGTCCGCCGGCCGCGACGAGGTCGATGCCGCGTGGCTTGAAACCTCGCTATCGCAGAACCTGCGCCGCTTCGACAAGGGCGGCGATGCGTTCTACGACCAGATCAGCGCACTGCATAAAGCCGTGCGGGGGTCCGACCCGGACGCCGCGCTGTACTGGTTTTCGCGCATGCTCGATGGTGGCGCCGACCCCAAATACATGGCGCGCCGCCTGGTCCGCATGGCAATCGAAGACATCGGCCTGGCCGATCCGCGCGCCACCGAGCTCGCCATCCATGGCGCCGACATCTACGAGCGGCTGGGCTCGCCCGAGGGCGAACTGGCGCTGGCCCAGGCCGTGGTCTACATGGCCTGCGCGGCCAAGTCCAATGCCGTCTACAGCGCCTACAACGCCGCCCGCAAGTTCGCCGCCGAACACGGCAGCGCGCCGGTGCCGCTGCATCTGCGCAATGCACCCACCAAGCTGATGAAGCAACTGGGCCATGGCCATGCCTATCGCTACGCCCACGACGAGCCGCACGGCTATGCCGCGGGCGAGCAGTATTTTCCCGATGGCGTCAAAGCCACCTTCTATCGGCCGACCGATCGCGGCCTGGAAGCTAAAATCCAGCAAAAGCTGGCATTCCTGCGCGAACTCGATGCCCAGGAACGCTCCAGGCAGCGATAACCGCTGCCCCCGTCAACCCATACCCTGTCGCCCATGCTAGACCCGATACTGCTGCGCAAAGACCTGCAAACCGTCGTAGACCGCCTGAAAGCCCGCGGCGTCGATTTCGACACGCAACGATTCAACGAACTGGAGTCCCGCCGCAAGGCTGTCCAGACCGAGACCGAATCCCTGCAGGCGCGCCGCAATGCGTTGGCCAGGCAGATTGGCCAACTCAAGTCGCAAGGCCAGGACGCCTCGGCGGTGCTGGCCGAATCGCAAGCCATTCCGGGCCGCCTGAAGCAGCTCGAAGATGAGCTGGCGGCCACACAGCACGAGCTCAACGACCTGTTGCTGGCGGTGCCGAACCTGCCGCACGCCAGCGTGCCGGTGGGCGCGTCGGCCGACGACAACACCGAAGTGCGTCGCTGGTTGCCTGGCCAGCCGGCCGCCGACGGCAACCCGCCGGCCCTGCCGTTCCAGCCCAAAGACCACGTGGCCCTGGGCGAGCCCCTGGGGCTCGATTTCGATATGGCGGCCAAGCTGTCGGGCGCGCGCTTCTCGTTCATGCGCGGCCCCATCGCGCGCCTGCACCGTGCTCTGGCGCAATTCATGCTCGACCTGCAAACCGGCCAGCATGGCTACACCGAGTGCTATACGCCCTACATCGTCAACAGCTCCACGCTGTACGGTACCGGGCAATTGCCCAAGTTCAAGGACGACATGTTCTTCGTCACCAAGGGCGGCGAAGACGACGAGCCCAAGGTGGACGAGCGCGGCAATGTGCTGGCGCGTGAAGACCAATACCTGATTTCCACGTCCGAGATCACGCTGACCAGCGTGGCGCGCGACAGCATCATCGCCGCGGCCGACCTGCCCGTGCGCCTTACCGCCCATACCCCTTGTTTCCGTTCCGAGGCGGGCAGCGGCGGGCGCGATACGCGCGGCATGATCCGCCAGCATCAGTTCGACAAGGTCGAAATGGTGCAGATCACCCAGCCCGACGCTTCTTACCAAGCCCTGGAAGACATGGTGGGCCACGCCGAACACGTGTTGCAATTGCTCGAACTGCCATATCGCGTAGTGCTGCTTTGCACGGGCGACATGGGCTTCGGTTCCGCCAAGACCTACGACCTGGAAGTCTGGCTGCCGGCGCAGAATACCTGGCGCGAAATCTCGTCGGTCTCGAACTGCGAAACCTTCCAGGCGCGCCGCATGCAGGCGCGTTTCCGGGCCCCCCAGGGCAAGCCCGAATATGTGCATACCCTGAACGGGTCGGGCTTGGCGGTGGGCCGCGCCTTGGTCGCCGTGCTCGAAAACCACCAGCAGGCCGACGGCAGCATCGTCGTGCCGAAGGTGCTGCACCCCTACATGGGCGGCCTGACCGTGCTGCAACCCTGAAAGCCGGGGCGCCTTGCGCCCCGCTCATCCCGCCACGGAGCCAGGCTCCGTTTTTTATTTCCACACGGGCACAGAACGGGCAGTCATGCCCCTGACTTGTCGGCCGATTATCCTGCTGGTCATTCCCCGGTCTTTGATGTCAGCAAATGTATGCGCATAAAAAAGGCCGCATCTTTAGGGCACAATATGCGCCGATACGCCACAGGCGGTTTTGTCGTCAATGAATGGGGGATGACTCGACATGAATTCCAGGATGATCGGTGATTTTCGTGTGCGTTGCGATGTCGTTGAAGACGAAGCGCAAGGTTTCCACGTGCGGATATGGACTCGCCGCATTGGAGGCAACGCACCAGAAAAAAGCTGGACCGTACCGGGCCAGCAGCCGTTCGCAACACGCGCCGAAGCCGAGCAGAGCAGTCTGCAGGTATTCGAGGGCATCAACGGAGTGCGATTCAATGGTGAACCCGAGTTCGCGCACGCGTCCGCATAACGGCTGGTGGCGTGCCCCCAGTACGCCGCGGCGCTGGCCCGACCCGCTGCCTGCCGGCCGCCGGCCCGCCGGTTGAAGGGCCTGCGGGGCCTGCCGCCCAGGCAAAAAAAAGGCTGCCGGTGGCAGCCTGAATAAACGGGCGGCGCTATAACCGTCCGATCACTGGAACACGGGGCGCGTCAATCGTCGTGGCGATGATGGCCGCGGCTATGTTTCCGGTATTTCTTGTGATGATGGCGATCCCAATGGCGGTTGCCGCCATAGTAGTAGACCGGTGCGGGGTGCACGTAGCGCGGGCGATATACCGGCGCGGGGTGGTAATACACCGGCGGCGGTGCCACGTATACCGGCGCAGGCGCCACATAAACCGGTGCGGGATACAGCACCCCGGGGATGCCGATGGATACGCCGATGTCGACGCGCGCCATGGCGGCGCTCGAGATCAGCAGCCCCGCGGCGCCAATTCCGGCTATGAACCATTTCTTCATGTGCACCTGCCTTGCTGCGCAAGCAGCCGAGTTGATATGACGCCCACATTGTCGGGTTTTCCGCCCGGCAGAACGTGAGCAGACCTGCTGCAATGGCGACAATCCGCAACACACCGCCGCACCGGGCGCAGCGCGCTGCTGCGCTGCAAGATGCGGGTTGCGCAGGGCAGAAGCAGGGGCTGTAATCAACTGAAATCGGCGGCCGCCCCAGCGGGCGGCGTACCGCGGTTACATTCTTACACCAAGCGCCGTGCCCGGCCGGCCGCACTTAGCCGGCCGCGTCAGCGTTGCGCCAGAGCAGGCCGGCCACCGTGCGGGCAGGCGGTTTATAGATATACTTTGGCGATGCAAACGAAAATCCACGATCTCAAGCCAGGCTACTACTGGTACACCATGGCCAACGACCCCCTGGCCGTCATCCATATTCACGATGACGGCGGGGCTACCCTGATGGGCACCGATTTCCGCATGGAAGCCCAGGGCGTGGCCGACATGATCCAGCAGGGCGAACGATTTTTCTGGATCGAACCCCCGGTGCTGTAGGGCCTGCCGCGCCCCGGTGCTTCAGGGGCGCGCCCAGTTCGCCAGTTCCGGGTAATTCGACGGAAACAGCGCGCGCTTGGTCTCGTCGTCATTGACCCGCTTGAATTCGTGGTTCTTGCCCACGTCGCGGGCCCGCGCCGCGGCAGGGCGGGCGTCGATGGCCTGGAACCAGCGCTTGATATTCGGGTATGCCGCCAGTGGGTCGGCTTCGCCTTTCAGCACGCGCGCGGCCCGGTCCAGCCAGCCCCAGCCCGACATATCGGCAATCGAATAGGTATCGCCCACGATATAGTCGCGGCCGGCCAGGTGCGTATCCAATACGCGGTAGTGGCGTTCCGCTTCGCGCCGGTAGCGGTTGATGGCATAGTCATTGCCCTCGGGTGCCGCGTGCTGGAAATGCACCGCCTGCCCCGAAAATGGCCCCAGGCCCGTGGCCAGGAAGAACAACCACGACAGCAATTCGGGCCGGTCGGCGGGCAGCCCCATGAACTGGCCGGTTTTTTCGCCCAAGTACAGCAGAATGGCATTCGAATCGAACACCCGCGCCTCGCCGCCGCCCGGCCCCTCGGTGTCGACGATGGCCGGCACCTTGCCGTTCGGGTTGATGGCGCGAAACGCCTCGGCATGCTGTTCGCCCTTGCTGGTGTCCACGGGCACCACTTCATAGGCCAACCCGGTTTCCTCTAGCAGAAGCGCAACCTTTGCCGGATTGGGGGTGGGATGGAAATAGAAGCGGATCATCGGTAGTCTCCAGGGATCAAGGTTGCAACGATTCTAGATCGTATGATTTAGAATACGGCATGAACGTGCGTCCGGCAACATCGCCGGCGACTAATGCAAGGACAAGGTCATGGCCCGGCCCCGGGAATTCGATGAAACCAGAGTGCTGGACGCGGCAGTGGGCTGCTTCTGGTCGCGCGGCTTCGAGGCGACCTCGGTGCGCGAACTGGCCGACACCATGGGTATCACGGGCGCCAGTCTGTACAACGCGTTCGGCGACAAGCGTTCGCTATATCGGCGCGCGCTCGACCATTATGTCGAAACCAGCTTCAATGCGCGCGTCCGGCGCGTTCAGTCCTTGTCGCCGCGCGAGGCGCTGGCAGCGTTCTTTGCCGACATCGTCGAGCGCTCGCTGGCCGATCGCCAGCGCAAGGGTTGCATGATCATCAACTCCGCATTGGAAGTCGCGCCGCACGACGCCGAATTCCAGCAGGTGGTGGCCGGCGTCCTGGCCCGTATCGAGGCCTTCTTCCTGCACTGTGTCGACGCGGGGCAGCAGGCCGGTACTATCACGACGACCCAGCCGGCCGAAGACCTGGCCCGCTTGCTGCTGAGCGTTTTGATGGGCGTCCGTGTCATGGCGCGCACGCGGCCCGAGCGCCCACTGCTGGAAGGCATGGTACGGCCGGCACTGGCGCTGCTGGAACCGTAATCCACCACTCGCCGATGCTTCAGGCGGGCATGGTCTTGCCCATCAATTCGAAGATACCGTCGATGCCGAACTGCACCCCCATGCAGATCAGCAAGAACCCCATCACGCGCGAGACGGCGTCTATACCCGATTCGCCCAGCACATGAACCACCCGTTCGGCGCTGCGCAGGCATACCCAGAACAACAGTGCCACCAATGCCGCGATGACAACCATCGCCAGGTGATGAATGGGCTGGAGCCCGCCATGGCTGTGCAAGGCTGAGGCGCTGCTGACGATCAGTGCGATCGTGCCCGGCCCGGCGGTACCAGGCAAAGCCAGCGGAATGAACGCAATGTCGCGCGGCTTGGGCCGGCGCGGACCATGTGGAGTATCCAGGTGCACGCCGGACGTATCCGGCGCCATGTCCAGCTGCACCGAGGCTTCGTTCTGGCTGGTGTCGGGAAACAGCATGCCGAAACCGATATAGGCCACGATCAGGCCACCGGCGATGCGCAGGCCGGGGATCGATATGCCGAAGCCCGACATGATGGCGCTGCCGGCGTAAAAGCACACCAGGATGATGGCGGCCACATATATCGCGGCGCGGTCGATCTGGTGGTTGCGTTCCGCGGATGTGTAGCCGCGGCTCAGGGCCAGCAGCAGCGTGGTGCTGGTCAAGGGGTTGGCCACCGGCAGCAAAGCTACCAGCCCTACACCGACGTACTTCAGAAATTCGAGTATCAAACGGATCCCCTCTTGAAGGCCGGTACGCCCCGGTCCGGGCCGTACCGGCCCGGCATGCGGGTCATGGTAGCACTGGATAGCCGGCAGGCCGCCGCGATGGCCGTAACAGAGAGTCCGATATCATCCCGGCAAATCGTTAGGTAGAGACATGGCAGATTCCGCGTTGCGTGATACCCGCCCCTGGGGTGTGTTCCTGGTTTTCCTGCGCCTGGGCCTGACTTCGTTTGGCGGGCCAGTGGCCCACCTGGGCTATTTCCATGCCGAATTCGTGGCGCGGCGGCGCTGGCTGAGCGAACGGGCTTATGCCGACCTGGTCGCGCTGTGCCAGTTTCTGCCAGGGCCGGCCAGCAGCCAGGTGGGCATGGCACTGGGCCTGTCGCGCGCCGGCTATGCAGGGGCATTGGCGGCCTGGGCGGGTTTTACATTGCCTTCGGCCATGGCGCTGATACTGTTCGCATTGGGTATTGCGCACTTCGGGCAGGCGCTGGCGCCGGGTGCCTTGCAGGGTCTTAAGGTGGTGGCCGTGGCGGTGGTGGCGCAGGCTGTCTGGAATATGGCCCGCAGCCTGTGCACCGATATGCGGCGCGTCGCCATCACCATTGCAGCCACCTGCGCCGCCGTGCTTTTGCCCTATGCCTGGGCGCAAATCGGAATTCTGGCCCTTGCCGGTCTGGCGGGCATGATGTGGCTGTCGCAAACCGGCCCAGCGTCGCACGAACCCCTGCCCATGGCGATCGGGCGCCGCGCCGGCGCCGCCTGGCTGTTGCTGTTCGGCATATTGCTGGCTGGCCTGCCGCTGGCCACCACCGTTTTTTCCGGCCATGTCCTGGCGCTGGTGGATGCTTTCTACCGCGCAGGCTCATTGGTCTTCGGCGGCGGCCATGTTGTCCTGCCCTTGCTGCAGGCCGAAGTCGTGCCGCCCGGCTGGGTCGACAACGATGTATTCCTGGCTGGTTATGGCGCCGCCCA
>DASPIV010000173.1:0-9055 GCA_035628955.1 Bordetella sp. | reverse complement strand
CTCGGGGCCCATCGAGGCGCCGCGCGAGCCCGCGCCGATGTCGGTGGGGGCGCCGATCAGGGTCAGGGCGTGCGGGGCGTGGGCAGCGGATGTGGGCACGGGCGGGCTCCTGGTGTCGACCATGTAGTGGCCGGGCGCTGGCTGGCAAGGGGTACAGGTATCTTTATCGATGTGCGGCCCCGACGCAAGCGCTGCGCAATGGTGACCGGGTTGGCCGCAGGGGTATGGACGTGCGCACTCGCCTGCCTGCGGCACAATGGTGCTTTCCCTTCTGGGCTGCCCGCGCGGGCGCCATCGACCTATGTTCCGTTTTTCTAGATTTCGTCTGGCCGCCCTGTGGTGCCTGCTGATGCTGGCCGGCCCGGTCGGGGCCGCACAGGACAAGCCGCTGCGCGTAGGGGTCATTGCCAGCGTGGCCAACGAAGCCACTGAGATCGCCATTGCCCAGGCGCGCAAGCAGGGCCTGAAGGTAGAGCTGGTGGAATTCAGCGATTGGGTCATGCCCAATATCGCCGTCGCCGAAGGCTCGGTGGACGCCAATTTTTTCCAGCACGAGCCATTCCTGCAGCTATTCAACCGCAGCCGGGGCGCCAATCTGGTGCCCATCGCCTATGGGTATTCGACCACCATAGGTTTGTTCTCGAAGCGGCTCAAGCGGGGCGACCCGGTGCCGCAAGGGGCGCGCATCGCCATTCCCAACGATCCGGTCAATACCGGGCGCGCCTTGTTGCTGCTGCAATCGATGGGCTTGCTGGTGCTGCGCACCGGAGCCGATCACCAGGCCACCATGCAGGACATCGTGGCCAATCCCATGCAGTTGGCGCTGATCCAGGTGGAAGGTTCGCAATCGGCGCGTACTTTCGATGACGTGACGGCATCCGTGACGTACACCACCTTCGCCAAGCATGCCGGCATCGATGAAAAAGACGGTCTGGCGTTCGACAATACCGATCCGCAGAACGTACGGCGCTATGCGATCCGCTGGGTAACCACGCCGGAGCGTGCCCAGGACCCGCGCCTGCTGCAGTTCATACGCATCTACCAGCAATCGCCCGAGGTCAAGGCGAAGCTACGGCAGTTGTACGGCGATTTGATCGACTTTCCGTGGTAACGGTGTGCGGCATTGCCCCTGACCGGTGATCCAGGTGCCTGCCTGGGAAATCAGGGGTCTGGGGCTTTGCGTCAGGCTGGCAGGGCCAGGATTTCGCCCATGCGCACCGGGCCGCGTACCGCAGGGGTGTCGGTCCAGCGCACGCGGTTCGGCCCGAACAGCACGATGACTGTCGAACCCAGCTTGAAGCGGCCCATTTCGGCGCCCTTGTCCAGGTGGATGGGAGCCCGGGCGCCTGCGTCGTAGCGTTGCGAGCGGATTTGCCGCTTGTGCGGCGTGACCAGGCCGGCCCAGACAGTTTCGATCGAGGCGACGATCATGGCGCCCACCAGCACCATGGCCATGGGACCGTATTCGGTATCGAACAGGCAGGCTACGCGTTCGTTGCGGGCGAACAGCTCGGGCACGTGCGTGGCGGTAAGCGGGTTGACCGAGAACAGCCGGCCCGGTACGTGCACCATTTCGCGTAGCGTGCCGGCGCAGGGCATGTGCACGCGGTGGTAATCGCGCGGCGACAGATAGACGGTGGCGAAATCACCGCCTACGAACGGTGCGGCGCGGGCGGAGTCGCCACCCAGCAAGCCAGTCAGGCTGTACGAATGGCCCTTGGCCTGGAAAATACGGCCATGCTCGATAGGCCCCAGTTGGCTGATGGCCCCGTCGGTGGGGCACAGCACGGCGCCCGGCTCGGTATCGAGGGGGCGGGCTTGCGGCTTGAGTGCCCGGGTAAAGAATTCGTTGAACGACGGGTAAGCCAGTGCGTCTTGCACCAGCGCTTCGCTCATGTCGACCTGGTAGCGGCGCACGAAGCGCGAGATCATCCAGTTCTTGACCGCGGGTGTGCGGCAGTCGGCGGCCAGGCCCATCAGGCGCGACACCACGTGGTGGGGCGCGGCGTATTGGCTGGCAAGGAAGATCTGGTCTTTGAAAAGCATGGAATCCAATGAATGCGTGGGAGCTGCCGCAGGGCTAAGAATGTTACTTGGTCTGGCCACCCGGCGCCAGGGCTGCCGGGCAGGGCAGGCATGGGCCTAGCCGCGCGGCAGCGGTTCGACCGGCACCCCTTCGGGAATTTGCCGTACGCGTTCGCGATGGATCTGGCGCGAGGCAAAACCGGTATGGCGGCTGGCCGCGTTGCGCAACAACACCGATAGTACCGAGCCCTTGTCCTGGATCCAGCGGGTCTTGCCGTGCAGCAGCCGGATGGCGCTTTCGGGCGTGCCCAGTCGAAAGCCGGTGGCATTGATGGTAATGCTGTGCTTGCCGTCGAACCTGGATGGATCCTGGTCGATGATGGCAACGGCATCCAGGTTGCTGGTGTGGTGGTCCACCCGGTACAGGAAGGTGATGCTGCTGTACGGGTCGCGGATGGCGATCAGTTTTTCGGCCCCGGACACGTCGGAAATCATGCCTACGACCTGCGATTCGACAAGCTGCCTGCCGCGTTGCTCTTCGGTGTAGAGCAATACGGTAAGCGGAGGGTCGGCGGCAAAATCGGGCATGGGCGGAACGTTGGGCAAGAGGAGCGGATTCTAGCGTATGGGTGGGGAGGGCATGGCGGGTGCATTGCCTGGTCAGGGCGCCAGGCTGATCCAGGTGGTTTTCAGGTCGCTGTACTTGTCCAGCGCATGCAGCGATTTGTCGCGGCCGAATCCCGATTGCTTGACGCCTCCGAAGGGTACGGTGATGTCGCCGTCGGCGTAGCAGTTGACCCACACCAGGCCGGCGCGCAGGCGCCGCGACAGGCGGTGGGCGCGGCCCAGGTCGGCGGTCCACAGGCCGGCGCCCAGGCCGTAGACAGAATCGTTGGCCAGCGCGATGGCTTCGTCTTCGGTCGCAAAACGCTGGGCCGCCAGCACCGGCCCGAAGATCTCTTCACGCACCAGGGAATTATCCTGTCCGGCGCAGTCGAAGATGGTGGGTTCGATGTAGTACCCGCCACTGTCGCCGCGCACGCGCGCGCCACCCAGCCGCAGCGATGCGCCTTCGCGCTGGCCGGCCTGGATACGATCCAGCACGGCCTGCATCTGCCGTTCGTCGACCATCGCGCCCATGGCGGTGGCGGGGTCGAGCGGGTCGCCGGGCCGCATGGCGCGCGCGTGCGCGGCCACGCGTTCCATGAATGCATCGTAGATGCCGGCTTGCACATACAGGCGCGATCCGGCAATGCATACCTCGCCCTGGTTCACGAAGATGCCCGCGGCGGCAGCCAGGGCCGCGCGTTCCAGGTCGGGGCAGTCGTCGAACACGATGTGGGGCGATTTGCCGCCGCATTCGAGCCAGACGCGCTTCAGGTTCGATTGGCCGGCATACTGCATGAAGCGTTTGCCGGTGGCGGTGGAGCCGGTAAAGGCCACGCAGTCCACATCGGGGTGCATGCCCAGTGCCTGGCCGGCCTGCGCCCCCAGCCCCGGCACCACGTTGAAGACCCCTGGCGGGATGCCGGCCTGGGACACCAGGTCAGCCAGCATGATGGCGCTCAGCGCAGACTGTTCGGCGGGTTTCAGGATGACGCTGTTGCCGGCGGCCAGCGCCGGCGCGACCTTCCAGGCGGCCATCATGAGCGGGTAATTCCATGGCACCACGGCCGCCACCACGCCCAGCGGTTCACGCGTGATGGTGGCCAGCGCGTGGCAGCCGGTAGGAGCGATCTCGTCGTAGAGCTTGTCTATGGCTTCGCCGTACCAGGCATAACAATGGGCGGTCTCGGGCAGATCGAATGCCAGGGCATCGCGGATGGGCTTGCCCATGTCCAGGGTTTCGACCAGGGCCAGCGTCTCGGCATGTTCGGTGATCAGGACGGACAGGCGCAGCAGGCGGGCCTTGCGTTCGCGTGGCGGCAGGTCGCACCAGTCGCCGGCTTCGAAAGCGCGCCGGGCCGCCCGGACGGCGCGGTCGACGTCGGCGCTGCCGCAGGCGGCCACGTCGGCCAGCTTGCGGCCGTCGATGGGGCTGTGGGCGGCAAAGGTGGCGCCGTCGGCGGCATCGGCATAGGCACCGTCGATATAGGCCTGGCCGCGCAGGTGCAAAGCGGCAGCTTTGCTGCGCCAGTAATCGATATCATGCTGGGACATGGCAGGGCTCCTAGGGGCGGATTTCAGCGCGCGGTACCGGCACGCGCCACCATGGCGTCGAGCAGCACGTTGCAGCCGGCTTCCAGGTGTTCGGGGCGCGCGTCTTCGATCTCGTTGTGGCTGATGCCGTCCTTGCAGGGCACGAAGATCATTGCCGTGGGAGCGACCGCCGCCATATAGACCGCGTCGTGGCCGGCGCCGGTCACGATGTCCATGCGCGGCAGCTTGCGCGCGGCGGCGCCGTCGCGGATCTTGCCCACCAGGTCAGTATCGAAGGGCGTGGGCGGAAAATACTGCACGTCCTTGACCTCGATGGTGACGCCATGGCGCTGCGCCACGTCCTGGGCGGCCTGGTGCCAGGCCTGGTGCATGCGCGTCAGCGTGGCTTCGTCTTCATGGCGCAGGTCCGCCGTCAGGCGCACCTGGCCCGGGATCACGTTGCGCGAGCCGGGATGCACATGGATTTCGCCCACTGTGCCGCGGCCATGGGGCTGGTGGGCGTTGGCGATGGCGATCACCGCCTGCACCAGGTGGCTGGCGGCCAGCAGCGCGTCTTTGCGGATGCCCATGGGCGTGGGCCCGGCGTGCATTTCCATGCCCGTTACCACTACGTCGTACCAGCGCAGGCCCAGCGAGCCTGTGACCACGCCGATGATCTTGTCTTCGTGTTCCAGGATGGGGCCTTGTTCGATATGCGCTTCGAAGTAGGCATCGACGGGGCGGCCGCCCACAGGATCGGCCCCTGCGTAGCCGATGGCTTGCAGTTCATCGCGTACCGCCTTGCCCTGGGCGTCGCGGGCATTCAGCGCGGTTGCCAGCGGGAACTTGCCTGCGAACACGCCCGAGCCCATCATCACGGGCACGAAGCGCGACCCTTCTTCATTGGTCCAGATCGCCAGTTCCAGCGGCGCCTCGGTCTGCAGCCCGGCGTCGTTCAGGCTGCGCATGACTTCCAGGCCGGCCAGCACTCCGTAGCAGCCATCGAACTTGCCGCCCGTGGGCTGAGTGTCGATATGGCTGCCGGTCATGACGGGGGGCAGGGTGTCGTTGCGCCCGGCGCGGCGGCCGAAAACATTGCCGACCTGGTCCACGCGCACCGACAGGCCGGCGTCCTTCATCCAGCCCACCACCAGGTCGCGCCCCTGGCCGTCCAGCGCAGTCAGGGCCAGGCGGCAGTTGCCGCCCTTGGGCGTGGCGCCGATCTGGGCCAGGTCCATCAGCGACTGCCACAGCCGCTGGCCATCAATGGATATCGTCGGAGTCGTCATCGAGTGTGTTCCTCAGGGATGGGCGGGTTGGACGCGCGCCGCCAGTGCGTTCTGGCGGATGGCGGCCAGGGTCTGGCCGGGGGCGATGCCGTCGGGGTCGTAGCGCAGTTCCAGCAGGGCCGGCAAGTGTTTGCGTTCGGCAAAGGCGCGAGCCCGCTCGAATGCCGGCCCGAAATCGGCGGTGCGTTCCACGGCCTCGCCGTAGCCGCCGTAGCCCTTGATGATCTGCGTGAAATCCGGATTGCGGAAATCCAGCGCGATAGGACGGGCAGGGAATTCGCGTTCCTGGTGGGCGCGGATGGTGCCCCACATGCCGTTGTTGAAGACCAGGATCACTATGCCCAGCCGGTACTGCATGGCCACGCCCAGTTCCTGCATGTTCATCTGGAAGCAGCCGTCGCCGGCATAGCAGACCACGGTTTGCGCCGGATTCTCCAGTTTGGCCGAAATGGCGGCGGGCAGGCCATACCCCATGGCGCCTACCGTGGGTGCCAGGCTGGTGCCGGGGCCGGTGAATTGCCGGTAGCGGTGCGGGTAGAGTGCGTAGTTGCCGGCGCCCACAGTAAGACAGGCGCCCGGCGGCAATTTTGCGTTGACGTGCGCGGCAGCCGCATCCAGGCTGAGTTCACCGGGCGAGGGCAGGGGTTCCAGGCTGGCCAGGTATTCGGCGTGAGCGCTGCGCACCGCTACGCCGCGCGAGGCGGCATGGCCGGGCTGCAACGCGGCCAGCGCGCTGGCAAAGGCCGCCACACTGCTCACAATACCCAGCGTGGGGGAATACACGCGGCCCAGTTCGGTGGCGTCAGGATATATGTGTACCAACTGTTGGCGTGGCAGCGGGCTTTCGACCAGGGTATAGCCCTCTGTGGTGGCTTCGCCCAGGCGCGTCCCCACCGCCAGCACCAGGTCGGCATGCTGTACGCGCTGCCGCAGTTCGGGTGTCATGGCCCAGCCCACTTGCCCGGCCGCGTTGGCATGGCGCTGGTCGTAGCATTCCAGGCGGCGCCAGGCGGTGCCTACCGGCAATTCGAATCGTTCGGCAAAGGCGGCCATCTGGTCGACGGCCTGACGCGTCCAGCCGCTGCCGCCCACCATCAGGAAAGGGCGCTGCGCCTGGTCCAGCAGCGTCACCATGCGGGCCAGGTCGGCCGCGCCGGGATGGCTTTGGGAACGGATGTAGCGGGGCAGGTCGGGTACGCTGGCCGTGCCCCACAAAGTGTCTTCGGGCAGCGCCAGCACCACTGGCCCGGGGCGGCCGCTGGTAGCTACGCTGAAGGCGCACGCCACGTATTCGGCAATGCGGTCGGTGCGGTCGATCTGGGCCACCCACTTGGCCATCTGGCCGAACATGCGGCGGTAGTCGATTTCCTGGAAGGCTTCGCGTTCGTAGAAATCATTGCCCACCTGGCCCACGAACAGGATCATGGGGGTCGAGTCCTGGAAGGCAGTGTGCACGCCGATGCTGGCGTTGGTGGCTCCGGGGCCGCGCGTCACGAAGCAGATGCCGGGCTCGCCGGTCAGCTTGCCATAGGCTTCGGCCATATAGGCGGCGCCGCTTTCCTGGCGGCACACAATGGGCTGGATCGCGTCGGTATGTTCGTGCAGGGCATCGATGCAGGGCAGGTAGCTTTCGCCCGCCACCATGAAAATGCGGCGTACGCCGTGAATGCGCAACTGCTGCATCAGGATCTGGCCGCCGTTGCGCGCGGGCGGATAGGCGCGGTTCATGCCGGGTCTCCTGGATTGGGCGCCGTCTGAGTGGCGGCATGCCAGTTCTCGAATTCGGCGTGGCGCGCCAGCAGGCGGCGGGCCGTGTTGTAGTCGGGCGGATCGATGCGGGCACCGGCGTCCGGATCGCCGCGCCGCTGGGCTTCATAGGCCTGCGTCAGCGCTTGCGCCGAGCGTACTTCGGCTGCATCGGGCGTGAATACGGCGTGAATGGCCGATACCTGTTCGGCATAGGCCGCGCACTTGGATTTCAGGCCGATGCGGCGCGCCCACCGCAGGTCGGCGGCCTGTGCCTGCGGATCGCGGTAATTGAACGGGCAGTCGATGGCGATGCATCCCGCGGCCGTGCAGTCGACCAGGAAGCGGCTGCGCAACGCATGCAGTTCGATGCCATCGGGACCGTGTTCGGCGCCCAGGTCGGCCGTCAAGTCTTCGGCAGCCAGCAAACAGGCGCTGATGCGTGGACTGGCGCTCAGAATATCCAGAGCGCGGCTTACGCCACGCGCCGATTCCAGGGCCGGCACGATTTCGGTACGCCCGGCAGGCAGGCCCAGTTCGGCCTCGCAGGCCGCGATGGCCTGGTCCAGCGCCACGATCTGCGCGGCGCTTTCGGCATGCGGCAGGAAGATGGCGTCCGGCGCGCCAGCCATGACGCCGCGCAAGTCGTCCAGTCCATCGCCGGCCAGCGTATTGATGCGCACCGCCGCCACTGTGCCGCGCGCGCGGCACAGTGCCATCAGCGCCACGATGCGGCTGCGCGCGGCGGGCCGGTCGGCGGGCGCGGTAAGGTCTTCCAGATCGGCAACCAGTACATCCGCGCCGCTGTCCAGGCCCGCTTGCTGTGCGGTCGCGTCCAGGCCGGACACGAACATCCAGCTGCGGCGCAAGCGCGGGGGGCGGAACGAAACAGAGACAGGTTTCATTGGGCTGGGTCGCTGTATGGATTGATGGCCCCGAAGAAGCGGCAAGCGGCTAGCGGATGCCGCCGCTGCCGAAGTCTTCACGCAGCCGGGCCAGGATGCCGACCAGATGGTCGTGCATGGCGTGGCGCGCGCGGATGGGATCGCGGTCGACAATGGCGGTCAGGATGCGGTCGTGCTCTTGTTCGGCGGCCTGCCAGACCTGCGTGGTCACGAAATGCTGCTCCAGCCGGCTGAACACCGGGCTGGCAATGCTGAGCTGCCAGATATGGGAGATGGCAGCGGCCAGCGCGGCGTTGCCGCAGGCGTCGGCGATGGCGCTGTGGAATGCCCGATCGTGCCTGCCCGGCGAGTCCGTCAGCGACATGCCGGCGTGCGCCGCCTGAATGGCGGCGATCTGCGCCGGCGAGCCCCGCTGCGCGGCCAGGGCCACGCATTCGGGCTCGAGCAGCAGCCGGGTTTCCAGCAGGTCGAAAGGGCCGATGTCGGTCGGCTCGGCGGCCGCCGCCTGGATGGCCGCAGGCTGCCCGAACTTGCCGTCTTCGCGCGGCATGGCGACGAACACGCCGGTGCCTACCCGTACCTCGACATAGCCCTCGATTTCCAGGGCAATCAGCGCTTCGCGGATCGACGCGCGGCTCACTTGCAACTGTTCGGCCAAGTCGCGCTCGGCTGGCAGGCGGGTTCCCGCCAGGAAGTCGCCTGCACGGATCCGGGCTGCGATCTGGTCGGCGATCATGCGGTATAGCCGGGTGGTGGCGACAGCGTGGAAGGCGTTCATAGTGCCTGGATACCTGATGGCCTGGTGGTCAGGCCACTGACTCTACAGGACGCCATCGGACCGTCAAACCCGGGAAAACCATAGGGCGCGGCACAGAGTTTGCGGGTACGGGGCTGCCGCCGGTTTCTTGCGGGCGGCTATTTACTCAGGAGAACAGCTTATGTCCAGCTCTC
>DASPIV010000172.1:0-4028 GCA_035628955.1 Bordetella sp. | reverse complement strand
GAACACCTGTATGTTCTGCGGCTACTGTGAGCGCTACGGCTGCGAGCACTACGCCAAGTCGTCGCCACAGACTGTGTTGCTGCCCGTACTGCTGAAGGACGAGAACTTCGATTTGCGCACGCTGTGCCAAGTGCAGCGTATCAACCTGGATTCGGCCAAGAAGCGCGCCACCGGCGTGACCTATGTTGACGGCGCCGGCCGCGAGTTCGAGCAGCCGGCCAAGCTGGTTATCCTGGGCGGCTTCGCGCTGAACAATGTGCGCATGATGCTGCTGTCCGGTATCGGCCAGGCCTATGACCCAGAGACAGGAAAAGGGGTAGTGGGGCGCGGCTATGCGTACCAGACCATGAGCGCCGCCCAGGTGTTCTTCGACCAGGACGTCAATATCAATCCGTTCATGCGCTCCGGCGCATCGGGCACAGTGATTTCCGACTTTGTCAGCGACAATTTCGACCACGGCCCGCTGGGCTTCGTGGGCGGCGCCTACATCGGCGAAGTCATGAGCCACGGGCGACCAATTGAATTCCATCCCACACCGCCCGGTACAGCCGCCTGGGGGTCGGAATGGAAGAAGGCCGTCATCAAGCACTATAACCACACCTGTGTGCTGAACGTTCACGGCAGTTCGATGTCGTGCAAGGCAAATTACCTGGACCTGGATCCCACCTACCGGGACGCCTGGGGCCAACCCTTACTACGCATGACGTTCGACTTCCCACAGAACGACCTGCGCATGTCCGCCTACTTGACGGAACGCGCCGCCGAGATCGCCAGGGCAATGGGCGGCAACCGGGCGGCGGCCGCGCCGCGCAAGGGACCGTATACGTCCACACAATATCAGACCACACATAACACCGGCGGCACCGTCATGGGCGAGGACCCATCGACCAGCGTGGTCAATCGCTACCTGCAAAGCTGGGACGTTTCCAACCTGTTTGTCATCGGCGCATCCAATTTTCCGCAGAACGCGTCGTACAACCCCACCGATACCGTTGGCGCCCTGGCATATTGGGCCGCCGATGCCATCATCGGCAAATATCTCAAGTCTCCGGGAGCATTGGCGTGAATACGAACACATCCAAGCGCGCCTGGTGCCTGGCGGCCGCAGCAGCAATAGCCATGGAAACGGCGGCGCAGGCGCCCCCCCCAACGGGCAGCCCGGACACGGTTGCGGGCGACGCCAAGGCAGGCCAGCAGCTCGCGACGCAAGGGGTCCCTGCATCGAACGTAGCCGCCTGTACCAGTTGCCACGGCGCGCAAGGCGAGGGCAATGCCGCGGCCGGATTCCCGCGGTTGGCCGGGCAATCGGCCAACTACCTGGCACGGCAGCTGGCCGATTATGCGCAGGGCACGCGTCAGAATGCCGTGATGGCGCCGATTGCCAAGAGCCTGAATGAGAGCCAGCGGCACGACGTGGCTGCGTACTATGCCGGCTTATCGGCGAACGGGGCAGCGACGGGCGCTGGCGCCCAGGCCGCACAAACCGGCCAAGCTGCTGCTGGGTCCGGGGCGGTGCCGGCCAAAGGCGTCGAGCCACGCGCGCCGCAGCCGTCACATGAAGGCTCGCAGCGGGGTGGCCACCAGAGCTCACTATCTCCTCAGGACCGCGGCGCGCAGCTCGTCAATGTGGGCGACGAGTCTATCCAGGTCCAGGCCTGCAGCAATTGCCACGGCCCTGGCGCCATAGGAGTGTTTCCAGCCTTCCCGTATCTGGCCGGCCAGCATGCCGGTTACATCACTGCGGCGCTCAATGAGTTTAAGAGCGGTGCGCGCAGGAATGACCCCAGCGGCCAAATGCCCTTTATCGCCAAACAATTGGGGGATGCCGACATGAACGCCGTCGCACAATATCTGTCGCAATTGCCGCCGCCCAGCCCCGACGACGAGCGCGCAACGAGCACGCAAGACATCCGGGAACGGGCGGCAAAAGGCTCCGCCTCGGCGCATCCGTCCGGTTCCGACAAACCGGCGCCACAAGGCATGGGTACCGAGCAAGGGGCGCCGACCACCGGCGGTACTCAGGGCCCGGGCGGAGGCGGGGGCGGTTCCGGCACGGGCTCATCGGGTAGCGGCGGAGAGGCTCCTCCACAGAAGAAATAGGCCATTGCCGGACCACGGTGCGAGACGGATATTCAAACCGGGAACGACAATTGTGGCGCTCCCCCGCCGGATCCTCTACGCGGCTGGGCCAGCATGAGCGACCGCGGAACGCCCCTTGAGACTCCAAGAGGAATGAGCTATGCCCCGATCCACTTCCGAGGTATTTGGAGACCACCTGAGACTACGGCTAGCTGGCGACACGGGCCGATGTTGCGCGCAACTACGCCGACGCCGTGCTGCTGACGTTGAACTCGAATTTGTGCGGCCATGAGGCGATAGATGCTGTGGGGCGGCAAGTTGAATGGATGCAACGTTATATCGATGGCGCCGGACGCGCACATTAATAGCCAACGCGCCGACCCAACTTGCCGGCTTAGAAAGACCGCTTTCTAGCCCGACTTGTATGACAACGCAGGCGGTGCCGGCCGCAAACCGCCATCGCGATTCTTACCAGTCGACTGCGGGGGCTGGGCACGCAAAATGCTCCCCATCACATGCCAATTGGCGCTTGCAGTACCGTGCTCATCCGGCCGAGCGGCCAGTATCAGCCACAGGCTTTATCTCTTAGCACTACAGGAACACGACATGGCAACAGGTATTGTTAAATGGTTTAACGGCGACAAAGGGTTCGGATTCATAACCCCCGATGACGGGGGCAAGGACCTGTTCGCTCACTACTCGGAAATCCGCAGTGAAGGCTACAAAACTCTGGAGGAAAACCAGCGCGTAAGCTTCGACCTGGGCCAAGGGGAAAAAGGCCCATCGGCCAAGAATATCAAGGTGCTCTAGTCCCATCTCGCAGCTTTATCGCGATGCCGCAGTTGGAGCCGGAAAGGCAACGGCCCTTCGACCGACTGCGGCATGTGCTTTGCTGTCCCTGCGGGTCAATGGCTTCATGCGCGGTCAGTTGGTCGATGGCCGAAGCATCCGATTGTTCAACCTGATCGATGGCTTCAATTGACAAGCCTGGGCATTGAAATCGACTTCTCGCTACGGCCGGAACGCTTAATCCGATCTTCGAAGCAGATTATCGGTTGGCGGGGCAAGCCGCTGGCGTGGCGCGCTGTGCACCAGGCGAATCAGAACGCGAAGCCCTAACGGAATAGCACGACCCCCGTTTTGGACGCAACGTGGACACAAACGCAGCGTAAAGTGCTTGAAATTCTGGCGCGGCCGACAGGAATCGAACCTGTACAAGCCAAAATTAGCGCCAAATAGCGCGATGTTGAGCGCAAGGTCGCAGCAAGATACTGTCAACAAAACCAATTAGTTTGCGCACTTGGGCCCAGTTTTGGGCACAACAGGACGCCGTGCCGCTCCAGACAGAGTCCGTTCGCGGATGACGCCGCTACTCGACCCTGGTCCCTCCTCCCGCTGATGCGGTCGGCGGCCCTCCCTAGGATGCTATATGAGGCGACTCCATCGTGCGGACGCAACCGCGGCCCCTGGCGTTGACGCGCCCGACGACTCCACGATCCGCGCTGCCCGCAGGGTTGGCCGCTGTTGGCTTTCCGTGATTTCAAAAAAGGAGGATCCGGCGCTTCATGACGGCTTGGACGCCTACGTCAGAAACATGATTGGCTTGTCGGTTGGGCCGCAGCAGATGCGTCACGACTTGGCATGGACCATCGGACAATGGTCATGTCCTGATTTCCCATCCCCGCGTCTGCTCAATGCGTGATTGCGCGGAGATCCCGACGCCGTAGCCGGCGGCACCCGCCCCGCCTACCAGACCATCAACATGGTTATTTCTCCTCTTTCCCGCTTGACGATAAGGAGGGCGCGGCGCTGAGCTTGCCCTGCGCAAGCAACTCGCGCGTACGTTTGAGTGTCGAGAGCAAGGCCGCCTTGTAGCCCTTGCCACTGTCGAACTGCGCCTGCTCGACTCGCTCCTCGGGGCCATTCGGCTCTTTGCCGCGCAGGCCGAT
>DASPIV010000171.1:0-6951 GCA_035628955.1 Bordetella sp. | reverse complement strand
CCGCCCAGCGTGATGCGGGTAGTGTCGGTGGCCTGCACCTGGGCTTCGGCGAACACGCCGTGCTGGCGCTGCTTGGCGCGCCAGCGGTCGCCTACGGGCGAGAACGAGTATTCATTGGTGGCGTCCAGGTTGCTGTTTAGCATGTCCACCCCCATGATCAGGGCGTGCTGACCGGCCACGGGCAGGTGGTAGCGCACGCTGCCGGTGGTCTCGCTCAGGTCCTGGGCGCGCGTGGTGTCGCCGAAGGCGCTGCCGGTGAAACCGGTCAGCGACTTGTCGCGCTGGCCCAGGTCGGCATACAGCGTGCCGGCGCCCAGGCGCTGTTCGACCTGTACGCCGTAGGCATCGGTCTGGGTCCTGATGAAATCGTCCGGGGTGGACGTGCCGCGCGGGTCGTCTTCATATTCGTTCAGGCCGGTGGCCGGATCGACCCGGCGCGGCCCCGGCAGCCCCAGTTTCTGGCGTGTGGTGCGGGCGTACAGGCGTACCGCGCCGGTGTCGTGGCGCAAGCCCAGGCCCACGCCGCCGCTGTCGCGGCTTTCCCGGTTGTTGTCGCGATAGTTGTCGGTGCGCAGAGTCTGGCCGTAGACGTCTACCGTGACGTGTTCGTTCTGCAGGCCGATGGCCGCATCGAGCTGGTGCAGGCCGAAGTTGCCCACGATGCCGGTCACGCTGGCCGATACCGGCTTGCCGTCGGCGTTGCCGCGCCTGGTGATGATGTTGATGACGCCGCCTGTGGTGCCGCCGCCATATTGCACCGAGCCGCTGCCGCGCACGATCTCGATGCGTTCGATGCGCTCCAGCGGCACCGTGCCCAGCGACGGGGCCGACAAGTCGTTGTTGTTCTGCGGGACACCGTCGATCAGGATCAGCGTGTTGCTGGGGCCGGCCAGGCCGAAGCCGCGCAGGTCGACCATAGCCTGTTCGGCCGCGCCGGTGCTGTTGATGACGTGGACGCCGGCTTGGCTGGACAGCAATTCCTGCACGGTGACCGCGCTGCTGGTGCGTATCTGTTCGGCCGTCAGCACCGATACCTGCACCGGCTGATCGCGGGCGTCGGTCGGCACGCGCGAGGCGGTGACCGTAACCGTGTCGAGTTGGGGGGTGGCGGGCGCGCCGGCCGGATCTTGCTGGGCGGCGGCCAGGGCGGGCACGGCGCAAGTCAATGCACCGGCCGTACGCCGGAAGAAGCGGGATTTCATCGAACGAACCTCGGTGTGACGCGCGACCCCGCACGTCGTTCTCGGCAGGGGGCGCGCGAGGCGCGTTCCCCGGTGGGCGAATCGGCCGGTATCGGGCTGCCATGCGGCGCTGGGCGAGGCATGGGGACCGTTGCGGGGGCAGCACAGGCTGGGTGCATGGCACCTTCCTGTTTCCCGTTTACCTTCCGGCGCGCAATGCGCCCCGGAAGCACCGATTCGGGGCGAAACTGTATCACCCGCGGGCGGGGTGCAACCCATTTTGTTACCATCGAGTGTTGGTTTTCGGGCGTTTTTTGCCTTTTCGCCACAATTTCCGAGACATCCCGTGCCGTATCCTCGCTTGCCCTATCCGCCGTCTTCATATACCCGCGGCGGCGACTTCGCCCGCCTGCTCGGCCAGCGCATCCTGATCCTGGATGGCGCCATGGGCACGATGATCCAGCGCTACAAGCTGAGCGAGGCCGATTTCCGCGGCGAGCGCTTTGCCGACCATGGCAAAGACCTGAAAGGCGACAACGAACTGTTGTCGCTGGTGCGGCCGGACATCATCGACGAAATCCACCGCCAGTACCTCGAGGCCGGCGCCGATGTCATCGAGACCAACACCTTCGGCGCCACGTCGGTGGCGCAGGGCGACTACGACCTGCCCGGCCTGGCTTATGAATTGAACCTGGCTTCGGCCCGCCTGGCCCGCACAGCCTGCGACGCCTACAGCACGCCCGACAGGCCCCGTTTCGTGGCGGGGGCCTTGGGCCCGCAGCCCAAGACCGCGTCGATTTCACCCGATGTCAACGACCCCGGCGCGCGCAACATCACGTTCGATGAGCTGCGCGAGGCCTACACCGAGCAGCTCAACGGCCTGCTCGACGGCGACATCGACATCGTGCTGATCGAGACCATTTTCGACACGCTCAATGCCAAGGCCGCCATCTTCGCGGTGGAATCGGTGTTCGAGGCGCGCGGCGTGCGCCTGCCCGTCATGATTTCGGGCACGGTTACCGATGCTTCCGGACGCATCCTGTCGGGTCAGACGGTCGAGGCGTTCTGGAATTCGGTGCGCCATGCGCGGCCCGTGACCATCGGGCTGAACTGTGCGCTGGGCGCGGCCCTGATGCGGCCCTACGTGGCCGAGCTGTCCAAGATCTGCGACACCTACGTCTGTGTGTATCCCAATGCCGGCCTGCCCAACCCGATGGCCGAGACCGGGTTCGACGAAACGCCGGCCGACACCTCGGGCCTGCTGGAAGAATTCGCGCGCGCCGGGCTGGTGAACATGTCGGGCGGCTGCTGCGGCACCACGCCCGAGCACATCCGCGCCATTGCCGACAAGGTAGCCACGCTGACACCACGGGCCGTGCCCGAAATTGCGCCCAAGACACGCCTGTCGGGGCTGGAGCCGCTGAACATCGACGAGGAATCGCTGTTCGTCAACGTGGGCGAGCGCACCAACGTGACCGGCAGCAAGATGTTCGCGCGCCTGATCCGCGAGGAAAAGTACGACGAGGCACTGGCCGTGGCGCGCCAGCAGGTAGAGAACGGCGCCCAGATCATCGACATCAACATGGATGAGGCCATGCTGGATTCGGTGGCCTGCATGAGCCGGTTCCTGAACATGATCGCATCCGAGCCCGACATCGCGCGCGTGCCGATCATGATCGACAGCTCAAAATGGGAAGTGATCGAGGCCGGCCTGAAGTGCGTGCAGGGCAAGCCAGTGGTCAACTCGATTTCGATGAAAGAAGGCGAGGACGCCTTCCGCCACCATGCGCGCCTGTGCCGCCGCTACGGCGCCGCCGTGGTGGTGATGGCCTTCGACGAACAAGGCCAGGCCGACACGCTGGCGCGCCGCCAGGAAATCTGCGGCCGCGCCTACAAGATACTGGTCGAGCAAGAACAGTTCCCGCCCGAAGACATCATCTTCGACCCGAACGTCTTCGCCGTGGCGACCGGCATCGACGAACACAACCACTATGCGGTGGACTTCATCGAAGGCGCCCGCTGGATCCGCCAGAACCTGCCGCACGCGCGCATCTCGGGCGGTATTTCGAACGTCAGCTTCTCGTTCCGCGGCAACGAGCCCATGCGCGAAGCCATCCATACCGTATTCCTGTATTACGCCATACGCGAAGGCCTGACGATGGGCATCGTCAATGCCGGCCAGTTGGGCGTATATGCCGATCTGGCGCCGCAGCTGCGCGACCTGGTCGAAGACGTGATCCTGGACCGTGCCGAGCCGGTGGGCAAGACCGACGCCGCCGACGACCGCTCGCCCACTGAGCGCCTGGTGCAGTTCGCCGACACGGTGAAAGGTTCGGGCGCCAAGAAAGAAGAAGACCTGGCCTGGCGCGCCGGCGAGGTCGAGGCGCGCCTGTCGCATGCCCTGGTGCACGGTATTACCACGTTCATTGTCGAAGACACTGAAGAAGTCCGCCAGAAAATCGACGCGCGCGGCGGCCGCCCGATCGAAGTGATCGAAGGCCCCCTGATGGACGGCATGAACATCGTCGGCGACCTGTTCGGCGCCGGCAAGATGTTCCTGCCGCAAGTGGTGAAATCGGCGCGGGTCATGAAGCAGGCCGTGGCCCACCTGATCCCGTTCATCGAAGAAGAAAAGCGCCAGATCGCCGCCGCCGGCGGCGATGTGCGGGCCAAGGGCAAGATGGTGATCGCCACCGTCAAGGGCGACGTGCACGACATCGGCAAGAACATCGTGTCGGTGGTCCTGCAGTGCAATAACTTCGAAGTCGTGAACATGGGCGTGATGGTGCCCTGCGCGCAGATCCTGGACAAGGCTAAGGAAGAAAAGGCCGATATCGTGGGCCTGTCGGGCCTGATCACGCCCAGCCTGGAAGAAATGGCCTACGTGGCCTCGGAGATGCAGCGCGATCCGTACTTCCGCGATCGCAAGATTCCGTTGATGATCGGCGGCGCCACCACCAGCCGGGTGCACACGGCCGTGAAGATCGCGCCCAATTACGACGGGCCGGTGATTTATACGCCCGATGCCAGCCGCGCCGTGGGCGTGGCTGCCAACCTGGTGTCGGACCAGGCGCAAGCGTATGTCGACCAAGTGGCGCAAGAATACGAAGAGGTGCGCCGCCGCCACGCCAACCGCAAGGCCGTGCCGCTGATCCCGCTGGCCCAGGCGCGCGCGGCGCGCCCGCAGATCGACTGGTCGGCCTATGTGCCGCCGCGCCCCAAGTTCATTGGCCGGCGTTCGTTCAAAAGCTACGACCTGGCCGAGATTGCCAAGTACCTGGACTGGACGCCGTTCTTCCAGACCTGGAGCCTGTTCGGGCAGTTTCCCGCCATTCTCGAAGACAAGGTGGTGGGCGAGCAGGCGCAGAAGGTCTACGCCGACGGCCAGGCCATGCTCAAGCGCATCATCGACGGCCGCTGGCTGGCCGCCAACGGCGCGGTGGGGTTCTATCCGGCCAACACCGTCAATGACGAAGACATCGAGGTCTACACCGACGAGTCGCGCAGCAAAGTACTGTTCACCTACCGCAACCTGCGCCAGCAGGGTGCAAAGCGGGAAGGCGTCAGCAACAAATGCCTGGCCGATTACATCGCGCCCAAGTCCAGCGGCGTGGCCGACTACATCGGGATGTTCGCCGTGACGGCGGGCCTGGGCATCGAGAAAAAAGAGGCCGAGTTCCAGGCCGCGCTGGACGACTATTCCAGCATCATGCTCAAGGCCATGGCCGACCGGCTGGCCGAGGCCTTTGCCGAATGCCTGCATGCGCGTGTGCGCCAGGATTTGTGGGGCTACGCGGCCGATGAGACGCTGTCCAACGAAGAGATGATCGCCGAGAAATACGCCGGTATCCGGCCGGCGCCGGGCTACCCGGCCTGCCCCGAACACGTGGTCAAGCGCGATCTGTTCGACGTGCTGGACGGCGACGACATCGGCATGATGTTGACCGACAGCTATGCCATGTATCCGGCCTCCAGCGTGTCGGGGTTCTACTTCAGCCATCCGCAATCGCAGTATTTCAACGTGGGTACGATCGGAGCCGACCAATTGGCCGACTACATCGCGCGCAGCGGGCGCAGCGAGGAAGACGTGCGGCGGACGCTGGCCAGCAGTCTGGGGTAGGTGGTCGCCAGGCATGATTCAAACCGCCACGCCGCTTGATAGTTCGACGCGCCGCCGCCATGCGCTGGGCGAGTTCGTACGTGCCGCGCGGGCCCGCATCACGCCGCGGATGGCGGGCTTGCCCGAAGGCATGCGCCGCCGCACCCCCGGCTTGCGGCGCGAAGAGGTCGCGCAGCTGTGCGGTATCAGCGTTACCTGGTACACCTGGATCGAGCAGGGCCGCGAGGTATCGGTATCGCCGGCGGTATGGGCGCGCATTGCGGGCGTGCTGCAACTGGCCCGCGCCGAACGCGCCTATCTGTTCGAGCTGGCCGAATGCGCCGACCCACAGCATCCGCGCGACGATGCCAGCGAAGCGCCCGGGTTGCTGCGCGAATGCGTGGATGCGATCACTGCGCCGGCCTACGTGCTGGATCGCGCCTGGAACGTACGGGTGCACAACGCACCCATGCGCGAACTGTTCGACGACTGGCCGGTGCGTGATGCACAGCCCAATTTGCTGCGCTATATCTTTCTGGATGCGGCCGCGCGCCAATTGGTGGTGGATTGGGAGCAGCGCGCCCGCCGGGTGGTGGCCGAATTCCGGGCCGACGCGGGAGCCCACCTGGACGAACCCGACGTACTGGCCTTGCTGGACGAACTGAATCGCGACAGCGAGGTGTTTGCCCATTGGTGGACGCGGCACGCGGTGGTGGAGCGTGAAGGGGGGCTGCGTGAGTTCCAGCATCCGCGTCGCGGCAGGCTGGCCTACCGCCAGACAACGTTCCGGCTGGCCACGCACCCCGACCTGAAACTGGTGATGCTGCTGGAAGGGGAATGACACCGCGCGGCCTACAGGCTGGTGCGGGTGATGAAATAGACTGCGGCCGTCAATGCGCTGCAGATGCCGGTGATCCAGGTAATGACTTTCCAGGTCAGCTTGCCAATTTCCTGGTGCAAGTCGGCCTTGGTAACGTAGTTCGACAGCACCACAGAAAGATCCTGGCGAATGAGGGCGACGTTGTGTTCCAGCGTTTCGACGCGGCCACTCATGGGGCAGGTTTTCTTACGTAGGGATTCCATGGCTTGGGCAGAGATGGTTGCTATCAGGCGCAGCATAGCTTTGGCTTTGGGGCCAGTCTATGCGTACTTCCCGATGGCGAACGTCTACCATGACGCTGGACAACTCAGTCCGGCAACCCCGCTTCCAGCAGGCCCTCGAGCAGTTTGCGGATGGGGGCGGGCAGGGCCAGGCCAGGCAGTTCGGCGGCGCTGGCCCAGCGCTGCGGCAGGGCGGTTTCGGCCAATGCGGCGGCGGGTTTTACCGGCAAGTACCAGGGCTTGATATGCAGGCGATAGTGCGTGAACGTGTGCGCGAAAGCCGCGAGCTCGTAGCGTTGCAAGGGTTCCAGGCCCAGCAGGCGCGATGCCTGCGTGGGGTCGCCGCCGGCATCGAACTCGGGCAGGCTCCACAGCCCGCCCCAGATGCCCGGCGCCGGCCGCTGCTGCAGCAAGATGGCGCCGTCGCGCTGCAATACCAGCATGCTGGTATTGCGTTCGGGAATGGCCTTGCGCGCCTTGGGCGTGGGCAGTTCCGCCTGGCGCCCGTCGCGGCGCGCGATACAGGTGGCGGCCACCGGGCAGCGCGCGCAATCGGGCTTGCTCCGGGTG
>DASPIV010000170.1:0-3174 GCA_035628955.1 Bordetella sp. | reverse complement strand
CGATGTCGGGATTGCGCGCCGCGGTAAACGCCGTCAGGTGCTCGCGCACCGTCAGGTTGGGAAAGCACTGCCGCCCTTCCGGCACGATGGCCAGGCCGGCACGCGCAATGCGGTCGGGCGTCCAGCCGCCGATATCCTGCCCGGCAAAGCGGATCGTGCCGCCCCGCAGCGGCAACTGGCCGAACAGGGTGCGCAGCAGCGTGCTCTTGCCCATGCCATTGCGGCCCAGCAGCGCCACCACCTGGCCGGCGCCGATTTCCAGGTCGACGCCGAACAGCACCTGGCTGGCGCCATATCCGCTTTGCACCGACTGCATACTCAGCATGTCGTGGGCTCCAGGGTGGCGGCCTCGTCTTCGCCCAGGTATGCCTGGCGGACGTCGGGGTTGGCGCGGATCTCGGCCGGCGTGCCGGTAGCGATGATGCGCCCGTACACCAGCACCGAAATGCGATCGGCCAGGCGAAAGACGGCCTGCATGTCATGCTCGACTAGCAGCATAGCGGCCTGGCCGCGCAAGGATTCGATCAGCTCGGTCAGGCGCAGGGTCTCATCGGGGCCCATGCCGGCCATGGGTTCGTCCAGCAGCAGCACGCCGGGGCGCGCCGCCAGTGCCAGGGCGAATTCCAGCTTGCGTTGCTCACCGTGCGGCAGCGTGCCCGCGGGCCGGTCCAGCAGGCTCGCATCGATGGCGCATTGCCGCGCCAGCGCGTGGGCCGTGTCGTGCAGCGCCACATCGGACGCGCGGGGTTTCCAGTACCGGAAACTGCTGCCCGCATGCGCCTGTACCGCCAGCAGCAGGTTATCGCGCACACTGAACGACTTGAAGATATTGGTGACCTGGTAAGAGCGCGACAAGCCCGCCGCCACGCGCTGGTGCGCATTCAGCCGCGTGATGTCGGCTCCGCCCAGCACCAGCCGGCCTTCGTCGGCCGCCAGCGTGCCGGACAGCAAATGAATCAGGGTGGACTTGCCCGCGCCGTTGGGGCCGATCAGGGCATGGATCTCGCCGGGGGCCAGGGTCAGCGATACATGATCGGTGGCCACCAGCGCCCCGAAGCGGCGCACCAGCCCGCTAGCCTGCAAGGCCGGCGGGGCGGTGGCGGTGGCAGTAGCGGTCGGCGGGGCGATCATGGCCGTCCTCCGCGTGCGGCGCCGGCGAACCACGGCCCCACCAGGCCCGCCACGCCGCGCGGCGCGCCGAACACTACGCACAGCAGCAGCACGCCCAGCGGCAAATGCCAGTACTCGGTCCACATGCGCAGCACCTCTTCCAGCGCCAGCATCAGCACCGCGCCCGCCACGCCACCATAGCGCAGCCCGATACCGCCCACCAGCACCATCACCAGCAGGTTGGCCGACTGTGTCCAGTGCATCAGGCTGGGCGAAATGAACAAGTTGTGGTTGGCCAGCAGCGCACCCGCCAGCCCGGCGGCGGCACCGCTGATGACAAAGGCCGCCAGCTTCAGCCGGTACACCGGATAGCCCAGGGCCTCCATGCGCGACTCGTTCTCGCGTATGCCCTGCAGCGCGGTGCCGAAACGTGAATCGACCAGGCGACCGAAGGCCCATAGCAGCACGGCGAACAGCGCCAGCACCAGGTAATAGAACTGCGTGCTGTCGGCCAGGTCGATGCCCGGCACCAGCGAATACCCCGACAGGTTCAGGCCGTCTTCACCGCCATACTGGCGCAGCGAAATGAACAGGTAATACACCATCTGCGCGAACGCCAGGGTGATCATGATGAAGTACACGCCGCGCGTACGCAGCGAGACGGCGCCGATCAGCAGCGCCAGCACCGCGGCCACCGCCGCCGCGGCCGGCCAGGCTATCAGTGCAGCGTGGATACCGGCCGCATCCAGTATGCCCACCATGTAGGCGCCGGCGCCGAAGAATGCGGCATGCCCCAGCGCGACCATGCCGCCGTAGCCCAGGATCAGGTTCAGGCTGGTGGCGGCCAGCGCATAGATCAGCACGCGGCGCACCAGCGATACATAGAAATCCATGTCCAGGGCCGACGCCACGGTGGGAAACAACGCCAGGGCCAGCAACAGGGCCAGAGTCCAGAGAGTTGATCGGTGCATCATGTTTTACCCGCGCGCCGGAAACAGCCCGGCCGGCCGGAACACCAGCACGCCGGCCATGAGCAGGTAGATGGAAATGGCCGCCAGCGTCGCGGCCAGGCTGGACGCCATGGCCGGCGGCATGATCTCGCGCAGCAGCATCGGCAGGAACGCACGGCCGGCCGTATCGACCATGCCCACCAGCAAGGCCCCCACGAAGGCTCCGCGTATCGACCCGATGCCGCCGATGACGATGCACACCAGCACCAGAATCAGGATTTCTTCGCCCATGCCGATCTGCACGGCCGTAATCGGCCCCAGCAGGGCGCCGGCCAGGGCGGCCAGCATGGCGCCCAGCGCGAACACGCCCAGGAACAGCAGCGGCACCCGCACGCCCATCAGCGTGGCCATCTGCCGGTTCGAGGCGCCGGCGCGCACCAGCACGCCGGCCCGGGTGCGCGTCACGAACCAGTACAGCCCCACCGCCACGGCCAGGCCGCAGGCAATGATCATCAAGCGGTAGGCCGGGTACATCAAGTCGGGCAGCAGTCGCACCGGGCCCGACAGCAGGGCCGGCATGTTCAGCATCACGGGCGCGGGCCCCCAGATCATCTTGATCAGGTCATTGGCGATCAGAATGATGGCGTAGGTGCCCAGCACCTGCGCCAGGTGGTCGCGCACCGCCAGCCGACGCACCAGCACCAGTTCCAACACCACGCCGACCAGGCCGGTAGCCAGGGTCGCCACCAGCACGGCGGCGGTGAACGATCCGGTGCGCTGCATGGTCTCGGCGGCCACATAGGCGCCCGCCATGTACAGCGAACCATGCGCCAGGTTCATGATATCCATGATGCCGAACACCAGGGTCAACCCGGCGGCTATCAAGAACAGCATCAGTCCGAATTGCAGTCCGTTCAGCAGTTGCTCGACGACCAGCGTCATCTGAGGCCTATATGCGAAGAGCGGTTTGCGGGGCTACAGCTTGCACTGCCCCACATAGACGTCCTGGTAGCTGTCGAACACCTTGCCCACCAGTTTGTTGGTGATGCGGCCGTCGCCGTCTTTCTCGATGACGCGCAGGTAATAGGCCTGGACCGGATAGTGGTTCTTGCCG
>DASPIV010000169.1:0-4364 GCA_035628955.1 Bordetella sp. | reverse complement strand
CCGCTCGCTTAGAAGTGATAGGCAAAGCGCGCGTTGGCGGTCTGGCTGACAAACGAATCGCTGAAGTCGACGCTGTACCCCGCCTTGGCCTCGAAACCGCCCGCCCGGAACAACTGCAGGCCCAGGTCCAGCTTGCCTAATAGTTCGGGCGCCTTGATATGGTCGGTGAACGTGCCGTTGTTGTCCGACGCATTGGCAAAGCTGGCATCGATGTGATGCGTGTTGTCCGGCGTATAGCGCAGCCCTACTGCCGCGTAGGCGCGCAGGCTGGTCTTTGCGTCCAGGTCCATGCGCCGGCCGAACTCCAGCATTGGCGAGAACGACACCGTGGTCTTGTCAGTACCCCGCACATCCAGCGCATAAGGAGAAGAGCCCGACTCCTTGAAGCCGTTCGTGTCGCTGTAGACCAGATCCACATCGCCATAGGGACGCACATACCAAGTGTCGTGCGCAAACTCATAGCCCACCCGCAGGCGTGCACCCGCCAGGAAGGTATCGGAGTTGCTTTCCAGGGTTTCGTTGACCCCTGGCAGGCTGACGCGGCGACGATTGTCGAACGAGCCGCTGGCCATGGCCAAAGATCCGGCGAACTGCCATGGCCCATCGATATGCTTCAACGTAATCGAGCCATCGTAAGTATCGCCGTCGCCCCGCGAACCGCCTCGGATGCGGGCCCAGCTCTGGCCAATGCCCACCGAGCCGCCAAGATACCAATTCGGCGCAACTTGATGCTGCACACCGATCCGGTAGTTCGTGCTTGACACGTCGTAGCCCAGCGTGTCGCCGGAACTTTGCTGGTCACTCCAGCGACCCGTCACCTGGCCCCACACGCAATTGTCTTCGCTCAACGCCGTGCTTTGGCCGACAAAGACCGGGCAGCTCATGGATGAGCCCAGAATGGTGCCCGCCGAGTTGACCAGCGCGATGGCCTGCGCGTGGGTGGCCTCGCTGGACAGCGCATCGAGCGCATCCGTATAGGCGCCTGCGCTGGAAACGCGCGACAGTGCGGCGAAATGCTGCGCCATGCTCGGATCGGCATTGTCCCAGCCCCTGGTGAAGTAGCTGGCCAGCGAGGTTTGACTGTCGTTCAGCGCCACGCTGCCGGGCGTGAAGTCCGAGGTGGGGGTGATCGACAGCGTGTTGCCGCTGCGCTTGGTATCCCAGCGGTACACCAGCGAATCCAGCGCATCGGCCGTGCCTTCCAGGCCGCCTGCGGTCAGCACCGGCACATCGCCGGGCAGCAACGTGACAGCCGTGGGGGCGATGATGCCGTCAAGCTTGGCCGAGCCGTTGATCCTGACGTGGCCGGCGGCCTTGTTCAGCGAGTCTACGGTGACCCCCAGCACCCCTAGCGAGGTCTGCTCATAGTCGCCGGTCAGCGTCGTGACCATGGTTGCACCAAGGCCCGCCACGCCGATATTCATCGTGCCGGCGTTCACCACCTTGCCCGCCTGCGTCTGTGCGCCGGTGTTGTGCACGCCGCTCGACTGGATGTTCAGCAGGCCGTCGCGCAGCAAGGTCTGGCCGGTCAGCATGCCCTTCAACTGCACGGTTGCGTCGCCGCTGAGCGACTGCACGGCGTTGCCATACACGCCATTTTGATTGTGGGCGATAACGTTGCCGGTCTCCTCTATGGTCAGCGTGCTGGTGGAGCCCGGCGCGTCCATCTGAATCAACGCCGTCATGTCAGGCCCCGGATCGGCGCCTTGCGGACCGGGTTGGTTGTTGATACTTGAGCCGGACACCGTACCCGAGATCGTGATGGACGGCGTACTGGCGTTGGCGCCCGCGGACTGGGCAAAAATCGCAATACCATTCCGCCCGGTGGCGCTGACGCTGCCGTCTACCGTAACGCTCACGTCGCCGCCATTGCCACAGTGCGGGCAGGGCTGACCCTGCAGCGGCGCTCCGGCAAACATGCCGCCTTCGTTGGCGATCAGGCCACCTCCACCCGTCACACTCTGCGCAAAGATACCGATGGCCCCCGCGCCGCTGACCGATACACTGCTTGATCCGTCCACCGCGACGGTGACGCTTCCCCCCGCGCCGGGCGAAGGCGAGGTCTGGCTGGTGCTGTCGCTGGACCCTGTGTACAGCGCCGGGATATTGGCGGGATCCCCCACGACTCGAATCACGCCCCCACCGCCGCCGATCGACTGAGCCGCGATACCAAACGCCCCGACGCCGGTGGTCGTAATGGAACTGTTGTTCGCCAGATTGACGTTGACCGCACCGCCGTTGCTACCGCTTATGGAAGCTGTCCCACCAAGCTGTGTGGTGATGGTGCTGGAGGTCTGCGTCGAGGTGATCACGCCGCCGCCGCCGCCGATACTCTGCGCCAGAACGCCAAACGAGTTGTAGCCGGATGTGGCGATGTGGACCGGACCGCCGCTGGAATCGAAACCGGCGTAGCCGCCCGTGCCGTTGGCGCTGTTGGCGCCACCGACTCTCAGCGTCAAGCCGTGGTTCGTATCGGTCCACCCACTTTGGAACAGGCTTGAGCCTGTGCCACCCACGCCCCCGCCCCCCCCGATGGACTGCAGCAGAACGCCATCGGCACCGGCGCCCGTCGTCGTGATGGTGGCGATGGCGCTGCTTGCTCGGGTGAACATCACCGAAGCCCCATAGCCCCCCGCGCCGCTTTGGCCGGTTTGTGCCGCGCCGCCGACCGTGATCAACCCGGTGGCCACGTCAGAGCCGTCTACGCCAATGCCGCCGCCCGCGCCTATACTCTGGCCCACCACGCCCGCGGCGCCAAATCCCGCGGTCACGACCGAGGGCGTGCCCTCGAGCGTGATCGATACGTTCGCGCCGTTGCCGGACGTTCCGCCGGATCCGCCGATGGCGTGGACCAGGTTGAGGGTGATTTCCGGAAGGCCGCCGGTACCGGACGCAGCGGATGACCCGCCTTTACCGCCGCCGCCGCCGATCGACTGGGCGACCAGGCCCTTGGACCAATCGCCTGCCGTATTGATGGCGCTGGCCAGCCATACATTCACAGCTCCGCCATCTCCGCCTTGGCCGCCCTTGCCCCCCACCGTAACGCCGTAGGTAAGATCGATCGTGGGAGGAGAGCCGTCTTTCAGCAGGCCGTTAAGATTGCTGGCCGCTTCGCGCGCTTTAAGCGCCGATATCGTGTGGTCGGCCGCCTTCTGGGGAATAATCGGGTTGTCATTGGATCCGTCTGCCGCCGCCGATCCACCCACCCCACCACCGCCGGCAATGGATTGCACCAGCACGCCGGGCGCGTCTCCGCCCTTGGTCATGATGGATGCGCCGACGTAGATATCCATGCCTCCGCCACTTTGGCCGGGCGCGCCTACCCCGCCGATACTCATACTGATGCCTGGCTTGACCGTGGCATTGCCGTCTTTGAAGCTTTGCGCGACGTTGAATGAGCCACCCTGCGACGTGCCGCCACCGCCCGCGATCGATTGCGCAAGCAGGCCCATGGAGCCTGCTCCCCACGTCAGGATCGACCCCGAGTAAAGGTTTGCGGCTACGTATCCGCCGCCGCCGCCCGCTCCACCTGTAGAACCCACATTCACTTCAAGATTGGTACTGGTGGCCTCGCCAAACCCCTGTGTGTTGCCCCCGCCGATACCCGAATTGCCACCGCCTCCTCCTACCGACTGGGCAACCATCCCGTTCGAAAAATCGCCATACGTCACGATCGAGGTCGGGGCGCTGCCAGAGGCGTCTGGCGTGCTGGACTGGCTGTTGTAATCCGGGTTGTTATTGAAGCCCGGCACCGTGCCGCCCATGGCGACCAGCACGTTGCCGCCGTGCCCACCGGTGCCTCCGTCGCCGCCCATGGTATGAGTCAGCGTGATGCCAAGGTTGACGCCGTCGTCATCCGCCGTTCCCGAACCATATCCCACCGCGGCACCCATGGCCGTGGAATCGCCACCCGCTCCGCCGCCACCGCCGATGCTCTGAACCAGCACACCGGTGGAACCGGTGCCGCTGGTGGCTATCTGTCCGCCATTGGACAAGCCAAAGAACACCGGGCCGCCATCCTGGCCAGTGCCGCCCGTGCCTCCCGCGGAATGGTCCTCGGTGATCGAGATAGAGCTGCCACCCGTCGGAACGCCAATGGCGGCCGACTCTGCCAGTGCCGAGCCGCCCAATCCGCCGCCGCCGCCCACGCTTTGGACCAGAACGCCATAGCTGTCGGCCGGAAGCAGGTTGCACGGCAGCGCCGGGCACGCACCCGGGCCAGGGTTGGCCTGCAGTAAAGGGTCCAGGCCCGTCGTGATGGAGCTTCCGATCACATTTACTGTGGCCGGCCCGCCAGTGCCACCGGTGGCACCGCTGCCGCCTATGGCTGTCCCCCCCGAATAGCCCACCGAGATCGTTCCGGT
>DASPIV010000168.1:0-3286 GCA_035628955.1 Bordetella sp. | reverse complement strand
GACACCGGAGGCTGGGGTTATTTCAACTTCAACCACCATGAGCCGAAAGCGGCCACAGCCAAGGCGAAGCCCAAGGGTGAATGCGCGTTCTGTCATATAGCAAGCGCCAAGAAAGATGACGTCTGGACGCAGTTCTATCCGTTGCTTGATAAGTGATCCCGTAGAGTGTCGTGGGCACCCACGGCACTCTACAAGGTAACCGCGTCATTATCCCGCTCTTGCCCCAGGGGCCCTGCCAGCCTGTACGAAAGTCGCCTATGTTCCGTACCGCTCAACAATTGCCGGCTGGTGCCCTGCCGCCTTTCCGGTTGTCCGACGGCGTTTGCTACGTATGCGGTGATTGGAGCGTGCATGCCCTGGAGCGCCCCGGCGAGGCGCTCGCCCGCTGCCAGGCCCTGTCGCACGCCGATCCGGAACTGCGCTGGGATTTGACGGGCATCGTTCGCATGGACACTGTAGGGGCCAATCTTATCTGGCATGCATGGGGCGACGTTTTACCCAGGCAGGTACAGCTGGCGTCGGGCCTGCAGAAGGTGTTCGAGGCCCTGGCCTGCCACCCCCACGAAGCCGAAGCGCCGCCGCCTCCGCGGCCGGACCGCTGGCGGGCAGTAGCCATGCTCGGGCAGAACATCCTGGAGGGGGTGCGGCACGGCTACGCACTGCTGATCATGCTGGGGGGGTTGATACTGGACCTGGGCGCGATGATCCGCCACCCCGCCCGCGCGCCTTGGCGAGAGATTTCCGCGCAGATCTACCGCGCTGGAGCCCAAGCGCTGAGCATCACCGCGCTGGTGGGCTTTCTGATCGGGGTGGTGATCTCCTATCTGTCGGCGCAGCAGTTGCAGGCCTACGGCGCCGATCGCTTTATCGTCAAGCTGCTGGGCACATCGATCGTGCGCGAACTGGGCCCCGTGTTGGCGGCGATCCTGGTAGCGGGACGTTCGGGCTCCGCATTTACGGCCCAGATCGGCGTAATGCGAGTCACACAAGAGCTGGACGCCATGTCGGTGATGGGAATCTCTCATAGCCAGCGCCTGGTTCTTCCACGCGTGCTTGCGCTGGCTGTGGCAATGCCGCTGCTGATAGTTTGGACCGATGCCATGGCGCTTATTGGCGGCATGCTGGCCGCCCGCTCGCAATTGGGTGTGCCGCTGAGTTGGTTCCTGAACACGATGCCGGACGCGGTGAGCACAGCGAACTACGGTATCGGCTTGTTGAAGGGCGTGACCTTCGGAGTGGTGATCGCGCTGGTGGCCTGCCATTTCGGCCTGACCATCGAGCCGAATACGGAAAGCCTGGGGCGCCGCACCACGACATCTGTCGTGACCTCGATCACTGGCGTCATTCTTGTCGACGCCCTGTATGCCATTGTTCTCAGCGGGGTCCCCCTGTGAAAGACGATGTCAGCCAACAGCGGCATTTGCCCACCGGAACCGCACTGGCGATGGCGCCGATTATCTCGGTGGCGGGCCTGACGACCGCGTACGGCAACCATGTCGTTCACGAGAATCTGAGCCTGACGGTCTATGCCGGCGAGATCCTGTCGCTGGTTGGCGGTTCAGGATCGGGCAAGACGACCCTACTACGGCAGATCATGGGCTTGGAAGCGCCAGTGGCGGGCATGGTGCAGGTGCTGGGCATGCCGGTAACGGAAATGAGTCTTGCCGAATGTGGGCGCCTGGCGCGCCGGTGGGGTGTGCTGTTCCAGTCGGGTGCGCTATTTTCGGCGCTGTCTGTATTCGACAATGTCGCGTTGCCCTTGCGCGAGTTGCGCTCCATTCCGGAAGGCCTGGTAGCAGACGTAGTGATGTGCCGCCTGGCGATGGTTGGTATGTCGGCCGACGATGCGCACAAGCACCCCTCTGATCTATCAGGGGGGATGACTAAGCGGGTGGCGCTGGCACGCGCGCTTTCCCTGGATCCGGAGCTGCTGTTTCTGGATGAACCGACGGCGGGCCTCGACCCTGAGCGCTCCGATGAATTCGTCGACCTGCTGCGCAAACTGCATAGGCAACTTCACTTTACCGTGCTGATGGTGACGCACGACCTGGATACTTTGCTGGCGCTGTCTTCGCGCGTCGCTGTGCTGGCGGACAAACGCGTAATCGTTACGGATACCGTACAGGAAATTCTGAAGGTAGACCATCCTTTCATTCGTGCCTTCTTCCTGGGTGAGCGCGGCAGGCGCGCGCTCGGCGAACTCGCTCCAGAGGAGTTGCTGTATGGAAAACCGTAGCTATGCGTTGCTGGCGGGAACATTTACCCTGCTTCTGCTGGCGGGCGTGATCCTGGTCGCCATGTTTCTCAATCGAAGCGGTGCCGCGCCAACCTTCTACGAGATCGTATCGACTACGGCGGTAAACGGCTTGTCGGAGCAGTCTCCCGTGCGCTACCAGGGCGTAGCGGTCGGCAAGGTGCAGTTCCTGAGCCTGGATCCGGATGCGCCGGGACGGGTCCATATCCGTATCGGCGTGGCGTCCGGTACCCCGATTACCGAGGCGACCTGGGCGGAACTGGCCATGCAGGGGATCACGGGCTTGGCCAGCATCGACTTGCATGACGATGGCAGTTCGAAGGCCAGGCTGAAGACAGAAGGCGACGTGCCGCCGGTCATCCCATTGCGCCCAGGCCTGTTCGATCGTTTTTCGCAGGGTGGAAGCAACGTCCTCGAGAACCTTGAAAAGATCTCGTCGCGGCTGGCCATGCTATTGAACGATCAGAATATGAAATCCGTGCAGGACACCATACGGAACGCGGCTGCCGCCTCGGCCTCAATACAGGATATCGGCGAGCAACTGCGGCCGTTGGCGAGCAAGCTCGGCGCCCTGGTGGACAACCTGAAGGACGCGTCCCTGCAGGTTCAGGGCGCCGCGCGCGATGTATCCGTCTTGGCGCGACAGTCCCGCATCGCCATCGCACACCTGGACGCGCCGGGCGGTCCGTTGGCGATGGCCACGCGCAGCTTGCGCGAGATCAGCTACGCGGCAGCGCGCCTGGCCAGCGACACGCTACCCGCGGTAAGCGGAATGGCCAATGAGATCAACGCGGCCGCGCACGATGTAGCGTCGACGGCCCGCCGCGTGGGAGATATGCCGCAGTCGGTCATTTTCGGGATGGCGCCTCCGCGGCCCGGGCCCGGCGAGGACGGCTTCCCGGGATTCAGGAGGGGGCGATGAACCGGCGTACGACACAGGGGCGTACAAGCGGCCGAGTAACCATGTCGTTTCTCTTGCCGTTGATACTGGGGTTATCCGGCTGCGGCTTCAACCGCGAGTCTGCGCCCGGG
>DASPIV010000167.1:0-5095 GCA_035628955.1 Bordetella sp. | reverse complement strand
CGCTCCATGGCCAGCCCGCCGGCATAGGCAATAAGCGGTACGCCCGGCCCGGCTTCACGCAAGGTGTAGCGGGGCCGACCGCGCGCGTCGGCCTGGCTGACCGGCACCAGCTTGTCGGTGTCCAGGGTCATGTAGCGGTAGCGTTCCGGACTGAGCTGGACCGACAGCGCCGGATGCTCATAGCAGCACAGCATGTCGAGCTTGCCCTGCTCCAGCCGGGGGGCCAGCACTTGCGTCACCCCGGTGCTCAGCTCGACCTGCATGCCGTCGGTCAGCACTTTGGGGCGGCGGTGCCGCAGCCGGGCGATCCAGTCGGCCACTACCGTGCGGGCCAGGCTGCGGCCCGTACCGATACGCAGCACGCCTTCGCCGGCCGCCCCCGAACTGCGGATCCGGTGGCGCACCTGGCCGATCTGCTCTACCACCTGGGCGGCGGTCTTGAGCAACGCTTCACCTTGCGGCGTCAAGGTAACGGGCGCTTGTTGGCGATGCACCAGCGGCACGCCGGCCCAGGCCTCCAGGGCGCGAATACGGCGGCCGAACGCCGGATGGGTGACGTGGCGCAACTCGGCCGCCCGCACGAAGCTGCCGGTCTGCGCCAGCGCAATCAGATCTTCCAGGAGTTTCACGTCGGCCATGGCACCAGAGCTTACGCCATCGCCGCCCGGGCCGGCTACCCGCCGCCCTACCGGTCTTGCGCGGCACGCCAATTGCCTTCAACCGTGCAGCGCGGCCAGGCCGGCCTTGCTGGAAAGGCGCGCGAAGCGCCACATTGGTGGCAGCACACCCGCTTTCTGGAGCCGCCCGCATTGGGTACCGTACTGGCATTGATATCCGCAGCGTTATACGGCATCGTCGATTTTGCCGGCGGACGGCTGGCGCGGCAGACCAATGGCATTGTCCTTGCCCTGAATGTGCAGGTCTGGGGGTTCGCCGCCATGTGGGCGCTGGCGCCGGCCTTGCCCGGATCGATCGACCCGGCGGGGCTGGCTTGGGGCGCCCTGTCCGGGCTAGGCAGCGGCATCGCCATCATGTTCCTTTATACCGGCATGGGAAAAGGCAAGATCAGCCTGGTCGTGCCGCTCGCCGCCGTTGTGGGCGCGGGCATCCCGGTATTGATAGGAATCGCGTTCCTGGGCGAACGCCCCACAAGTCTTGCATTATTGGGAATCGCACTGGTGTTTCCCGCCATCTGGCTGGTCTCGGGCGTGGGGCGAGTGGCAGGCGGACAGCGCATGGCCGGGTGTGCCGACAGCCTGATCGCGGGGTTGGGCGTGGCCATCCAATATGCCGCGATCGCGAATGCGCCCGCCGACTCCGGCCTGTGGCCACTGGTTGCCAACCGGGCGGCATCCATCCTGGTGGTGCTGGCCTACGCGCGCATGGCCGGCGGCGCGCTGGCCCTGCCGCGACGCCATATCTTCAGCTCGATCTGGATCGGCGCCGCCGCCTCGATATCGCTGGCGCTTTACCTGAGCGCCACCCGGCTTTCCATGCTGACGATCGCCGTCGTGCTGGCCTCGTTGTATCCGGTCATTCCCTTGATACTGGCTATCTGGCTACTGGGCGAACGAATCACCGCCCTGCAGAAACTCGGCGTGGCAAGCGCCGCGATTGCGGTTGCGCTGATCACCACGCCGTAGGGGCGCCACTGCCGGCCACAGCCCCTGGTACAGCGCTTGCTGCGTAATAGGCCAGCCGCGCGGCGTTTCCCCGCCACAGTGGTAAGACGAGGTAACAACCATGAAGAAAAAACGTGTCTTCCGGATCGGGATATCGGGCTCTTATGGCGGGCTGAATCTGGGCGATGAAGCCATTCTGGAGAGCATCGTGATGCAACTGCGGGCGACCACGCCCGCCGAGATCACGGTATTTTCCCGCAACGCCAAGGACACCAAACGACGGCATCGGATTGACCGCAGTGTTCCCGTACGCGAGCTTTCCCGCGACGAGATCCGCGATGAAGTGGCCCGCCTGGACGTATTCGTTCTTGGCGGCGGCGGCCTGCTCTACGACGGGGAGATCGACGTCTACCTGCGCGAAGTGCAAATGGCCAACGAGCTGGGCGTACCGGTGGTGGTCTACGCGGTCAGCGCCGGGCCGCTTGCGCGCTCGTCCAACCGGGAACTGGTGCGCGAAGCACTGGCCCCCGCGGCATTGGTCACGGTGCGCGACCGCCAGGGCTTGCGGCTGCTGGAAGACGTGGGCCTGCAGCGCGACATACACATCACGGCGGATCCAGCCTTGCTGATGAAGCCACAAAGCCTGCCCAAAGCCGCGCTGACGCGCGAAGGGCTGGACCTACCCAGGCGCCGGATCGGATTCTCGGTGCGCGAGCCAGGCCCGGCCGCCCCCGGAATCGATGTGGACCACTATCACGACCTGCTCGCCAACGCGGCCGACTTCATCGTGCAGCGGCTCGATGCCGACGTGGTCTTCATTCCCCTGGAACGCGGCAACCAGGACCTGCAGCATAGCCATGCCGTGGCGGCGCGCATGCGCACTCCCCAGCGCGCCGGCGTACTCAAGGGCGAATACAGCGCCGGCCAGTTGATGACCATCATGGGCGGGTTCGAATTCTGCGTCGGCATGCGCCTGCACTTTCTTATCTTCGCGGCATTGCAGGGAGTGCCGTTCGTGGCCTTGCCCTACGCGTCCAAGGTAACCGGCCTGCTGCAGGACCTGGGCATGGACACCCCGCCCCTGCATGACGTCAGCCCGGGGCAACTGCTGGCCTCCATAGACCATTCGTGGGACTTCCGCGCAAACATCCAGAAGCGCATCCGCCAGCGGTTGCCTGCGTTGCAGGAACGTGCGCGCGAGACCAACCGCCTGCTCGTCGGCCTGCTGGACGGCCTGGCCCCCAAAGCGGAAAACGACTAAGGAAACCAAGATGCCTGTACTTCAGAAGCCCACCCGCATCCCGCAGTTGATGCTGCCCCCACGCAAGGCGGGGCTGGCCGCCGAGACCGACGTCCTGGTGGTTGGCGGGGGCCCTGCCGGCATCGGCGCCGCGATGGGGGCCGCGCGCGCCGGTGCCGACGTGATCCTGGTGGAACGGTATGGCTTCCTGGGGGGCAATGCCACGGCGGCGCTGGTCATGCCCCTGATGTCGTTCCACACTCAGCGCCCGACCTTCGAGAAACTGGGCGTGACCAACTTGCTGCCCAATGACCATGGCCCCGGGCATCCGGTCATCGCGGGTGTGCTCAAGGAACTGCTCGAGCGCCTGGTGCGCGGCAACGGCGCAGTGGCGCCCACGCTGGACACGGGTTATGTCGTTCCTTTCGATCCCGAAATCTTCAAGCTGGCCGCGCTGGAATTCCTGGACGAGGCCGGCGTACGCATGCTGTTCCATTCCTTTGCCAGCGGCGTATTCGGCGAAGGCGACGTCCAGGGCGTGGTTTTCGAGACCAAAAGCGGCCCCCTGGTCATCAAGGCGCAGGCCGTGGTCGACTGTACCGGCGACGGCGACATCGCGGCCCTGGCCGGCGCTTCCTACGAAATGGGCCGCGAGGCCGACGGCCTGGTGCAACCCATGACACTGATGTTCCGCATGGCCGATTTCAATGCCGCGGCGTTCCAGGAATACGTCAGGCAGAACCCGGACCAATGGCGCGGCGTCCATGGGCTGTGGGACCTGGTCCGGCAGGCCTCGGCAAACGGCGACCTCGACCTGGCCCGCGAAGACGTACTGTTCTTTGCCACACCGCATGCCCATGAAGTCAGCGTGAATTCCACCCGCGTCACCCGCGTGCTGGGCACCGATGTGTGGGACTGGACCCGGGCAGAATGGGAAAGCCGGCACCAGATGAACCAACTGATGCGCTTTTTGCGCAAATACGTGCCCGGTTTCTACGAAAGCTACGCGGTGCAAAGCGGCGTGCACGTCGGGGTGCGGGAAACGCGGCGTATCGTCGGCGAGTACCAGCTGACCGCGCAAGACCTGCTCAGCGCACGCAAGTTTCCCGACGCGATCGCGCGGGGCTCATACCCGGTCGACATCCATAACCCGGCCGGCAAAGGCACCACTCTCAAGCGCATCCCGGCCGACGATGCCTACGACATACCCCTGCGGGCCCTGATTCCGCAGCGTATCGACAAGGTGATCGTGGCCGGGCGATGCATATCCGGCACGCACGAAGCCCATTCTTCGTATCGCGTCATGCCCATTGCGATGGCTACCGGCCAGGCCGCAGGCATCTGCGCCGCCACGGCCGCCCGCCGCCACATCGTGCCGCGCGACGTGCCGGCCCAGGACGTCCAGGAAGAACTGACGCGCCAGGGTGCCAGCCTGCATCATCCATAGTGGATACTATCGCTTGCTGCCTGGCGGTGCCCCATCTTCCATTTCCCTATGTCTCTGTCGCCATCCCCCCTGCTCGACGAGATGCTGCGCGTGGTTGCCCGCCGCTACCGCGTACCGGCCATGCCCGTAGCGGCGGCCCGCATGGAAGCGGCCCATCCGGCTGCAACGCTGGCCATGGCAATCGAGCACGCCCGCAAGGCGCTCGCCGACGGCACCACGCCCGACACGGCGCTGCGGCGCCGTTTCACCCAGGCGCTTGCACAACTGATCCGTCAGGCCATGCGCACCGCGCAGGGCGACCCGGTGTTCCAGGCCATGGTGCTGCGGCATGCGGCGCCGCAGGTGCGCGAATACGCGTCGCTGTCGGCCCATGCCGGGCGATACCGCCGCGCCGTCCATGGCGCCGTCAACACCATCGCCCATCCGGGCAAGCAACAGCGCTTGCCGCCGGGCCGCTGGCGCGACGCCCTGGCGCGCTTGCACGGGGCGGCGTCAGCGGCGGCCTGGACGGTGCTGGCCGACACCGCACGCGACATCCTGGCGATGCCGGAACCGGCTGCGGAGCCCGCCATCGCGCAGGGCCTGGAGCGCCTGCTGGCCGAGCCCGCCCTGGGCCGTCTGCAGCGGCTGGATGCCTTGGCGTCCGATGCGTTGGTGCGACAGTATCAATCGCTATGGGACCGCAACGGCCCCCGACCCGGCAGCGATACGGCCGTCATGCAGGGTTCGGCCTCGCGGCGGCGCGGCGCCGCGGTCGAGGCGCTGGCCGCGCGGGCCCTCGAGGCA
>DASPIV010000166.1:0-8328 GCA_035628955.1 Bordetella sp. | reverse complement strand
TACCCGCGACCGGCCGGCACAAATCGCGCGGCGCGGCATCATACGTTCGTTCCAGATTTCGGCGGTGTTCCCGCACCTGACAGTACTTGAAAACGTACGTATCGGACTGCAACGCAAGACCGGCGTGTCGTTCCATTTCTGGCGCAGCGAAAAGCAGTTGGCCGCGCTCGATCCGGCCGCCCGCGAACTGCTGGAACAGGTGGACCTGGGCGCATTCGCCGACGAGACCACCATCAACCTGCCCTATGGGCGCAAGCGCGCGCTCGAGATTGCCACCACGCTGGCCATGGATCCCGAACTGATGCTGCTTGACGAACCCACACAGGGCATGGGCCACGAGGACGTCCACCGCGTCACTCAACTGATCAAGCGCGTAAGCCAGGGCCGCACCATTCTGATGGTTGAACATAATATGAACGTCGTGTCGTCCATCGCCGACACCATTACCGTGCTGGCGCGCGGCGCCGTCCTGGCCGAAGGGTCTTATGCGGAAGTATCGCGCCATCCTGCCGTGATGCAGGCCTATATGGGCACCACCGAGGGGGAATTGCAGGGAGCTCACGCATGACTACCCCGGCACTTGAAATCGCTGGCCTGCAGGCCTGGTACGGCGAATCCCACATCCTGCACGGCGTCGACATGCAGATTGCCCAGGGCGAAGTCGTGACGCTGCTGGGGCGCAACGGCGCCGGCCGCACCACGACTTTGCGCGCCGTGCTGGGCTTGACCGGTACCCGCAAGGGCTCGGTGCGGATCCACGGCACCGAGGCCATCGACCTGCCGACCTACAAGATCGCCCACCTGGGAGTCGGCTACTGCCCCGAAGAACGCGGCATTTTCGCCAGCCTGTCGTGCGAGGAAAACCTGCTGCTGCCGCCCCCGGTGGGCGGCGCGCTGGGCGGCGGCATGTCGTTGGCCGAGATCTACGATATGTTTCCCAACCTGCACGAGCGCCGCAATTCGCCGGGCACACGCCTGTCGGGCGGCGAACAGCAGATGCTGGCCGTGGCGCGCATTCTGCGCACGGGCGCCAACCTGCTGCTGCTCGATGAAATATCGGAAGGCCTGGCCCCGGTCATCGTGCAGGCGCTGGCGCGCATGATCACCACCTTGAAACAACGCGGTTACACCATTGTGATGGTCGAGCAGAATTTCCGCTTTGCGGCGCCATTGTCCGACCGTTTCTATGTCATGGAACACGGCCAGATCGTCGAGCACTTCGAAGCCCGAGAACTTGAACAGAAGCAGGATACGCTCAACGAACTGCTGGGTGTCTAGAAATCCTGTCATCCGCCGCATTGCCGGCACCCCCACAGAGAAGCAAAGGAGTCATCCCATGAAGCTGCACCACATCACTGCCGCACTGGCCCTGGCCGGCCTGGGATTTGCAGGGCTACCCGCCCAGGCGCAAGGCATCTCCGGCGACGTCATTCGCATCGGTTTCATCACGGACATGTCGGGCGTGTATTCCGACATCGACGGCCCCGCTGGGGTGGAAGCGATCCGCATGGCCATTGCCGACGCGGGCGGTAACATCAACGGCAAGAAGATCGAACTGGTCACGGCCGACCACCAGAACAAGGCCGACATCGCATCGAGCCGCGCACGCGAATGGTTCGACCAGGATGGCCTGGACATGCTGGTCGGCGGTACCAACTCGGCCACCAACCTGGCCATGGCGGCCGTGGCGGCCGAGAAGAAAAAACCCTTCATTGCCATTGGCCCGGGCGCATCGGACCTGACCAACGCGCAATGTACGCCGTACACCGTGCACTATGCCTATGACACCGTGGCGCTGGCGCGCGGCACCGGTTCGGCGGTGGTGAAGAACGGCGGCAAGACCTGGTTCTTCCTGACCGCCGACTATGCCTTCGGCCACGCCCTCGAGCGCGACACCACCGCGGTGATCAAGGCCAACGGCGGCGAAGTCAAGGGTGCCGTGCGCGCACCGCTGGCCACCGCCGACTTCTCGTCCTTCCTGCTGCAGGCGCAAGCCTCCGGCGCCCAGATCCTGGGCCTGGCCAATGCCGGCGGCGACACCATCAATTCGATCAAGGCCGCCAACGAATTCGGCGTGACCCAGACCATGAAAATGGCGGGCCTGCTGGTGTTCATCAACGACATCCACTCGCTGGGCCTGAAAACCACCCAGGGCATGTACCTGACCACCGGCTGGTATTGGGATCAATCCGACGCCACGCGCGCCTGGGCCAAGAAGTTCGAAGACAAAGTGAAGCGCAAGCCGTCCATGCTGCAGGCGGCCGACTACTCTTCCGTGGCTTTCTACCTGAACGGCGTGAAGGCTACCGGCACCGACGACGGCGACGCCCTGATGAAGTGGATGAAGTCGAACAAGATCAACGACTTCTTCGCCCAGGGCGGCTACGTGCGCGAAGACGGCCGCATGATCCACGACATGTACCTGATGCAGGTGAAGACGCCTGAAGAGTCCAAGGCACCGTGGGACTACTACAAAGTCGTGGCCACCTTGCCCGGCGACGAGGTCTATACCAAGCCCTCGGAATCGACCTGCAAGGTTTTCAAGAAGTAATCCGCTGAAGTTGTCCGGCGTGCCCGTGCCCACCCGGCCGGGCCGCGCCGCGAACAAGCACGCCTCTATCCGAACGCGCAGGATTTTTCCGACATGATTGACATCTTCGGCATACCCATACAGGCCTTGCTCGGGCAGCTATTGCTGGGCCTGGTCAACGGGTCGTTCTACGCCATGCTGTCGCTGGGTCTGGCGGTCATTTTCGGACTGCTGAACGTCATCAATTTCGCGCACGGGTCGCTCTACATGCTGGGCGCCTTCGTGGCCTGGATGGGGTTGTCGTACCTGGGCCTGAACTACTGGGTCATGCTGATCCTGGCGCCCCTGGTCGTGGGGCTGTTCGGCATCGTGATCGAGAAATTGCTGCTCAAGCACCTGTACAAGCTCGACCACCTGTACGGCCTGCTGCTGACTTTCGGCCTGACCTTGCTGATCGAAGGCCTGTTCCGCAGCATCTACGGCGTATCCGGCCAGCCCTACCCCACGCCCGACCTGCTGCGCGGTGCCACCAACCTGGGCTTCATGATTCTGCCCAACTACCGCGCCTGGGTCGTGGTGGCATCGATTACGGTCTGCATGGCCACCTGGTTCATCATCGAGCGCACGCGGCTGGGCGCGCTGCTGCGTGCCGGCACCGAGAACCCCAAGCTGGTCGAAGCCTTCGGCGTGAACGTGCCGCGCATGGTCACCCTGACCTACGGCTTCGGCGTGGCGCTGGCGGGCTTTGCCGGCGTGCTGGCCGCGCCGGTGCTGCAGATTTCGCCCCTGATGGGCTCGAACCTGATCATCGTGGTGTTCGCCGTGGTGGTGATCGGGGGCATGGGTTCCATCCTGGGCTCCATCCTTACCGGCCTGGGGCTGGGCGTGATAGAAGGCCTGACCAAGGTCTTCTGGCCCGAGGCTTCCAGTACCGTGGTGTTCATCATCATGGCCATTGTCTTGTTGCTGCGCCCCGCTGGGCTGTTCGGAAAAGAGAAATGAATCGACAATTGCTCTGCTACGCGGCGGCGGCCATTGTCGTGGCCATCCTGCCGTTCGTGGGCGTATACCCCATCTTCGCCATGAAGGTGATGTGCTATGCCCTGTTTGCCTGCGCCTTCAACCTGCTGCTGGGCTACACCGGCCTGCTGTCGTTCGGCCACGCGGCCTTTCTGGGCAGCGCGGCGTACGCCGCCGGCCACGCACTGAAGGTATGGGGCTTGCCCACCGAACTGGGCCTGCTGTTCGGCATGTCGGTGGCGGCGGTGCTGGGGCTGGTGATAGGCTTGCTGGCCATCCGCCGCAGCGGCATCTATTTCGCCATGATCACGCTGGCGCTGTCGCAGATGGTGTTCTTCTTCTTCCTGCAGGCCTCTTTCACAGGCGGCGAAGACGGCCTGCAACGCGTACCGCGCGGCACCCTGTTCGGCTTCATCGACCTGAGCAAGGACCTGAACCTGTACTACCTGGTGATGGCGATCTTCGCGATCGGCTACTTCATCATCTGGCGCACGGTGCATTCGCCCTTCGGCCAGGTACTCAAGGCCTTGCGCGAGAATGAGCCGCGCACCCTGTCGCTGGGCTACGACGTCGACCGCTTCAAACTGCTGGCCTTCGTGCTGTCGGCCGCCATCGCCGGCCTGGCGGGCGCCACCAAGACACTGGTGTTCGTATCGGCCACCCTGTCCGATGCCACCTGGCAGATGTCCGGCCTGGTGATCCTGATGACCCTGATCGGCGGGCTGGGCACGCTGGTGGGGCCCATCCTGGGTGCGTTCATCGTAGTGCTGCTGGAAAACAAAGTGGGCGACTTCGGCCGGTTCCTGGCCGAGCTGACCGGCAACAATTGGTTCCTGCGGCTGGGCGAGTCCGTCACCATCGTGATCGGGCTGATCTTCATCATCTGCGTGCTGGCATTTCGCCGCGGCATCGTGGGCGAATGGCAGGCGCTGCTGCAGCGCCGCCGCGGGCGCGCCTGACTCCAATCGCCAGGAGTTTCCAGGCAATGGCCAGGCGTCGAACCCGAGGACGCCGCGGCCCGGGCTCGCCTGTAGCCATCGACGCGCGGGTGTATGCTGCGCAGGCGATGCGCGCCCGGACGCGCGACCGATCAAGGAACCGATATGGATGCAATCTACTGGCACGATGGCCAATGGGCCACCGAGAACCCCAAGCTGCTGGGCCCGGCCGATCACGCCTTCTGGATGGCCAGCATGGTATTCGATGGCGCCCGCGCCTTCGATGGCCTGACGCCCGACCTGGACCTGCACTGCCAGCGCGTGGTGCGCTCGGCCGAGAAAATGCTGATGAAGCCCCAACTGGGCTGGCAGGAAATCCGCGACCTGTGCCTGCAGGCCGTCGCGCGCTTCCCGGCCGGCGAGGCGCTGTACATCAAGCCCATGTTCTTCTGCGCCGACGGCTTCCTGCTGCCCGACCCCGACAAGACACAATTCGTACTGCATGTATTCAAGGTACCCATGCCGGGCGAGCAAGGCTTTTCCGCCTGCTTTTCCAGTTTCGTGCGGGCCTGGTCCAACATGGCGCCTACCGACGCCAAGGCCTCGTGCCTGTATCCCAATGGCCAGCGCGCCATCCGCGAAGCCGTCGCCAAGGGCTTCGACAACGCCATCATGCTCGACGGCGATGGCCATGTGGCCGAATTCGCCACCGCCAATCTGTGGATCGCCAAGGATGGCGTGGTGGCCACGCCAGCCGACAACGGCACATTCCTGAACGGCATCACGCGCCAGCGCGTGCTGGCCCTGCTGCGTGCCGACGGCGTCCAGGTGCAGGAACGGCCGCTGTCGCGTACCGACATCGAACAGGCCGACGAAGTATTTTCCACCGGCAACTATGGCAAGGTGGTGCACGTGAACCGGGTCGAAGACCGCAGCCTGCCCTACGGCCCCATGGCGCGGCGCGCGCATCGGCTGTATATGGAATACGCGCGCGGCGGCAAATGAATCACGCCGCCGCCTGCGGCAGCGTGGGCCCGTGCAGCGCGGCGATGTCGGGATCGCCCAGGTAGGCGCCGTAGCGCACCAGCACCTGCGGATCGTGCCCAGGCACCACATGGTCGGGGCCGCTGGCGGCCTGCCGCACGCGCGCGTGGCCGGCCAACATGTCCGCCACGTTGAACACGATGGGGAACGGCCGGCCGCTTTCCATATTTTCGTAGTAATGGCTGGCGTCGGACGCCAGAACCACCCAGCCGCGCCGAGTATGGACCCGCACGGCTTGCAGGCCTTTGGTGTGCCCGCCGATTTTCAGCAGTTCAATGCCGGGATGCAGTACGGCGTCGCCGTCGTGGAAGACCACACGGTCTTCATAGACGCGCCGTACCAGCGCAACCACGTCTTCCACTTCGTAGGCATGGCGCAGGGTGGCGTGGCACATGCATCGGCCGGTCGCGTAGCCCATTTCGTCGTCCTGCACGTGCAGCCGCGCGTGCGGCACTTTCGCCAGGTTGCCCGCATGGTCGTAATGCAGATGCGTCAGCACCACGTCGTTGATCTGCTCGGGCATCACGCCTAGCCGCGCCAGCCGGTCGATGGGACAACCCAGCATGTCACGCTGGCGACGCATTGCAGTGTCGGCATTGAATCCCGTATCGACCAGCACACACTGTCCGGCGCCGCGCACCAGCCACACAAAAAAGTCCATAGGCATGGGACCGTCGTGGGGATCGCCTCCCAGGAAGTTGGCGGCCCGCCCCCGCGCCATGCGCGCATAGCGGATTGCATAGACCTCGTAGTCGGGTAAGTTCACTTGTGCCCTCTCTGTCCGGCTGTATTCCGGGGCGGGTGCAAGGCAACCGGCATGCAGCCGCGATGCACCCGGCTGGTCAATCGCCGGCCTTCGCGCCGGAAACCTTCACGACCTCGCCCCATTTGTCGTATTCGTCGTTCAGGAATTGCTGGAACGCCGCCGGCGACTCGCTGACCGGTACTTGCACGGCCGATTGTGCCAACGTCTGCCTGACTTCCGGCTGTTTCATCACGGCAAGAAGAGCGGTATGTATCTTGTCGATGATCGGCTGCGGCGTCCCGGCTGGCGCCAGCAGCCCGATCCAGTTGACCGCCACGAAGCGCGGCAGGCCTTGTTCGACCGACGTGGGCAGGTCGGGCAGGAACTCTGATCGTGCATCGTTGGCCAGCGCGATGCCCTGCAACCGGCCCCCGAGTATGTGGTTGTATACGGCCGGCAGGTCGACGACAACGCCATCCACGTGCCCCGCCAGGGTATCGGCCACCGCCGGCGCGGCGCCTTTATAGGGCACATGGACAATCTTCGTACCCGGCGCCGCGCTCTTGAACAACTCGATCGCCAAGTGGGGCAACCCGCCACTACCCGACGAGGCCAGCGTGATCTCCCGGCCCTTGGCCAGCGCGATCAGTTCAGCGAGAGTCTGGGCCGGAAACTTGGGGTGCATCGCCAGCGCCTCGGGCGTGATGCCGACCAGACTGATCGCTGCGAAGTCTTGCTTGGCGTCGTACGCCATGCGGGCCTGCGTATGGGGCGAGACGACCACGGGGCTGGCGCTGGCCACCATGAGGGTATAGCCGTCGGGATCAGCCTTGGCCACATGCGCGGTTCCTATCATGCCCGCCGCGCCCACGCGGTTTTCCACCACGACCGGTACGCCCAGCACCCGTCCCAGTGGCTGCGCAATGGCGCGCGCAACGATATCGTTCGATCCACCCGCCGAGAAGCCCACCACCAGGGTGATCGGCCGGTCGGGAAAACGTTCTGCCTGCGCCGCCGCCGCGCACGGCAATGCCAGCGACACGACGCTGGCCACGGCGGCGAGCCGCCGAGTCCAGGAATGAATGGGAAACCACTTCATGGCAATGTCTCCTGAGCGATATATGGTTATGGTGCCGCTTCAATGTGCCTGCCTGGCAATCTCGGCGACGTCTACGGCGCCTTCGACCGCCAGGCAAGCCTTTAGCCAGCGAGCCGATGCCGCCTCGCCCAGCACGGGGGTGGCCAGCGCACGGAACTTGCCGGCCAATTGTGCGTCGGTCATCGGATTGGTGATGCTGCCGATCGCGTTCCGCGTGATCCGCTCGCAGACCCTGCCGTCGCGCAGCCGCACTGTCACCACGGCCTGATTGTCGGCCAGCCCGGCGTCGGCCTCGGCATGCGTGCACGACTGCAGGGCCCGCACCTGGCTGTCCATCACGCAATCGATCTCGCCCTGTTCGACACCGGCGGCACCCCGCGCCAGTGCGACGGCAGTCCAGTGGAACAGGCTCACCTGGGCGTCCAGCACCGTCTCGGGCAGTTTGCGCCACGTCAGGTTCAACGCATCGGGATGCACGCGCAGGTCAACGCCGGCGATATCTTCGGCCCGCACGCCTTCCTCGCGATACAGGGCCAGACAAGCATCGATGGCCGGATGGATCACGATCCCGCACGGATAGGGCTTGTAGGTATTGTTCAGGAACTCGTAGCGCAGGCCCAGGGAATCGCGTATGGGTGCGGTGTCGGTCGTACCCGTCAGCACGTCCAGCAGGCCGTACCGGCCATCCACCGCATGCGTGCTGCATTCGAAGTCGCTGGCCGCCATGTAGGCCGCCGCCACTCCGTTGCGCGCTGCCAGCCCGGGCACGTAGGCGATCGCCATGCTGCCATGCGTGGCGCGGAATCCGCACGCCTGCGCCGCGGCCAGGCCGATTGCCGCTGTCAGTTGCCCACGGCTCAGGCCTAGCAAGCGGCCCGCGGCGACCGCGGCGCCTATGCCTCCGGAAAGCCCCGTCATGTACCAGCCCTTACGGCTATGGGGACCCAGGGCG
>DASPIV010000165.1:0-7837 GCA_035628955.1 Bordetella sp. | reverse complement strand
GAGCAGGAAAGGCCCGGACGAGCCGGGCCAGGGAACTTACAGCGTCGCGCCGCCCAGATTGCGGTTGCACGGGCAGAGTTCGTCCGTTTGCAGACCGTCGAGCAGACGCAGCACTTCTTCAGGGTTGCGGCCCACGTTCAGATTGTTTACCGAAACGTGCTGGATGGTGTTGTCCGGATCGACGATGAACGTGGCGCGCAGGGCGACGCCTTCGTTCTTGTCGCGAACGCCCAGTTGGTCGACCAGCGCACCGGTGGTGTCGCCGAACTGGTAGTGACCCAGCTTGTTCAGGTCCGGGTGCTCACGGCGCCAGGCCAGCTTGACGAATTCATTGTCGACCGAACCGCCCAGCAGGACAGCATCGCGGTCTTCGAAGTCTTTGGCCAGCTTGTTGAAGCCGACGATTTCGGTGGGGCACACGAACGTGAAATCTTTCGGGTAGAAGTAGATCACCTTCCACTTGCCGGGAAACGAGCTTTCGGTGATGTCTTCGAAGGCCGAAACGCCATTTTCTTCGTGCTGATTGAAGCCCGGCTTGACACCGGTGACCTTGAAGGGCTCGAGTTTATCGCCAACAGTTTTCATGAATACTCCCGTAGTTGTTGGGTGGAATGAAGGCACTGCCTCAAACCCCAAATTCTACGCTATTGGCTACCGCTGTCTAATTGATAATTCCTAAATCTGGCTTTGGGGATCTCTATGCGCGCGGTCAGCCCGCCGCCCGGTCGCGACAGCATTTTCAGCGATCCGCCCACGTGCTTGAGCAGGCGTTCGACAATGGCCAGGCCCAGGCCGGCCCCGCTGACCCCGGTGCGGGCTGCCTCGCCCCGCGAGAAGGGGCGCAGCAGGCGGTCGACCTCTTCGGGCGCGATGCCGGGGCCGCGGTCGGACACTTCGATGACCAGGGTGTTGCCCTCGGCATGCAGGCTCATGGTCAGGTGCGCCTGCCCGTCGGTCGAGCGGCCATACCGGCGGGCATTTTCGATCAGGTTGCTGACCACCCGCTTCAGGTCCAGGGCGGTAACGCGGGCACGCAGCCCGGGTTCGAGCGTAGCGTCGAGCTCGCCTCCCATCGAGGCGGTATGGCTGCGTTCACGCTCATACAGGTCGGCCAGTACGGCCGAGATATCGGTGGCCATCTGGGGCAGGGTGCCGGCCGGGCGGGCGTATTCCATCAACTGCCCGATGCTGTGGTCGATTTGCCCCAGGTCTTCGTCGATGGCTTGCCGGGCGTCTTCCGAGACGCCGCTCATTTCGATTTCCAGCCGCATGCGTGCCAGCGGCGTGCGCAGGTCGTGCGAAATACCGGCCAGCATCAGCTCGCGGTCGGCTTCGGCCTGCCGCAGGTCTTTGGACATGCGGTTGAACGAGGCATTGAGATCACGGATTTCCAAAGGCCCCTGTTCCGGCAGCGGGGCCGGCGTTTCGCCGCGCGACAGCACTTGGGCGGCGCGCGCCAGGCGCGACAAGGGCCGATTGACGAAGCCCACGCTGACGGCCGCGCCCACCAGCGACAGCAACAGGGCGGTAGCGCCCCATCCCAGCCACTCGATGCCGCCTGTCAGGCCGATTTGTTCGCGCTCGAACACCAGCCAGTACAGGTCCTGGTCGATCTGGAAACTGACCCAGAATCCGGGTACCTGGTTCACCCCCCACGAGATCTGGGTTTCCGGACCGAACCGAGTACGGATGTGCTGGGCCACCCGCTGCCAGTAGTTGTCGTCGGGCAGGGCCTCGGTAAAGTCGGTGACTTCGCGCGGATATACCTGGATGCCTTCGTTGGTGGCCAGGTCCAGCAGCAGCTTGCTGCGTTCGGCGTCGTTGGAATAGACCAGCGCCGTGCGGGTGATATTGACGGCCGTGATGACCCGTTGCGCCATCTGGTTGGCGCGCGGGCCCAGCTCCATGCTGAAGAACACCTGTAGCCACGCGCCCAGGCTGACCAGCATTAATGCGGCGAGCAACAGGAACGTGCGGCCGAACAGACCTAGCCTGAGGCGTGAAGTCAGGTTCCGGAAGATCTTGCGCAAGCTGGGCATGAGACGTCGCTCTTGCCCCAGTCGGGCAGGATGGTCAACTGCCGCCATCCGGAACGAACACGTAGCCCAATCCCCAGACCGTCTGGATGAACACCGGCTTGGACGGGTTGGGTTCGATCAGCTTGCGCAGACGCGAGATCTGCACATCCAGGCTGCGATCGAAGGCTTCGTATTCGCGGCCGCGGGCCAGTTCCATGAGCTTGTCGCGGGACAGCGGGATCTTGGGATGGCGGGCGAACACCTTCAGGACCGAGAATTCGCCCGTGGTGATGGGCACCTGTTCGCCGTTGCGCGTGAGCGTGCGGGTGGACAGGTTGAGCACATAAGGCCCGAAGGCAATGGACTCGTTTTCCTGGCTGGGCGCGCCCGGGTGTTCTTCGGTGCCGCGCCGGCGCAGGATGGCGTTGATGCGTGCCAGCAGTTCACGCGGGTTGAACGGCTTGGACAGGTAGTCGTCGGCGCCCATCTCGAGGCCGACGATGCGGTCGATTTCTTCGGCCTTGGCCGTAAGCATGATGATGGGCGTGTTGTCGTGGCCTCCACGCAGGCGGCGACAGATCGACAGGCCGTCTTCGCCCGGCAGCATCAGATCGAGCACCAGCAGGTCGAAGTGTTCGCGCTGCCAGAGCTTGCCCATTTCCTTCGCGTCTTCTGCGACGAAGACGTTGAATCCCTGTTCCGACAAGTAGCGGCGCAGCAGGTCGCGCAGGCGCGGGTCGTCGTCGACGACAAGGATTTTGCGGATGGGATTTGTGTTTTGCGTATTCATGGCCGGAAATGTAACAGTGACAAGAACCAGCGGCTAGTGGCTATTCACAAGATATTACACATTGCGAAGTAAGGTTGAAATCCCTGGCCCGCCCCGGGGAAAGCCGCCGATTTCGTACAATCTGCGCCTATGGATTTGAACTTGCTGGCCCTAGAGACCTCATCCGCGCGCTGCGGGGTGGCCCTTTTGCGCGAAACGTCCGACGGCTCGGTGATCAGCCTGCTGGAGCATGAGGGCGCCCAAGAGCACGCCGAACGCCTGCTGCCCATGGCCGGCGAACTGCTGGCGCAGGCCGGCCTGGCTCCCGGCGACCTGCATACGGTGGCGTTTGGCCAGGGGCCGGGGGGGTTCACCGGCCTGCGGGTGGCCTGCGGGGTTGCGCAAGGCATGGGCCTGGCCCTGCAAGTGCCGGTTGTGCCGGTGGTATCCCATCTGGCGGTGGCCGAACAGGCGGGGGCCGAACCCGGCGATATCGTGCTGGTGGCCCTGGATGCCCGCATGAACGAGGTCTACCTGGCGGTCTACGAACGGCGCCCCGACGACGCGGCGCCCTGGCAGGCGCTGCAGGCGCCGATGTTGATCGCCGCCGGCCAGGCGGCCGCCTGGGCGGCCCATTACCTGCCAGGCTGGTCGGCAGGCCGGCCATCGGCCGTGCTGCGGGTGGCAGGCGACGCCTGGGATGTCTATGCCGCCGACATGGCGGTGCCGGACGGCTGGCGCCGTACCGCCGCAGGGCGCCCGCAGGCCGATACGGTGGCCCGGCTGGCGCGCCTGGCCTGGCTGCGTGGCGAGGCGGTGGCGCCCGAGTTGGCGGCGCCGCTCTATGTGCGCGATAAGGTGGCGTTTACCACGGCCGAGCGCGGCCGCGGCCAAGGGGGCAACCCCAAGGCGGCATTCGCCTGGCCGCGGCCGGTGCCGCTTCCGCTGGCCGAATCCGATCTCGACGAAGTCGCGGCGCTGGAAGCGGAAGTCCAGGCTTTTCCCTGGACGCGCGGCAATTTTGCCGATGCCCTGGCGTCGGGCTACGAGGCCTGCGTATTGCGCCAGGATGGCCTGCTGGTGGGCTTTTGCGTGGCCATGCTGGCCCCTGACGTGGCGCATCTGCTAGTGATTGCGGTGGCCCGGTCGCGTCATCGGCAGGGGCTGGGCAGCCTGCTGATCGACTGGTGCGAACAATGCGCGCGCCAGCGCGGCTTGCCGGCCATATTGCTGGAAGTCCGACCGTCCAATCTTGCTGCCCTGGCGTTCTATGAACGTCGCGGCTTCCAGCGCATCGGCATGCGCAGGGGCTATTATCCGGCGGGTAAAGGCCAGCGCGAGGACGCCCTGGTCATGCAGAAAACCCTGGCCCGCGACGGAGGACCACCATGATCCCGACGGACGCCGCACCGTCGGCGCCCCGCATCAACGCCCTGCAGAAATTCTGGCTGCGCGAGATCGGTATCGAAAAGACCTGGCTGCAGGCGGCCGAGCCGCCGGCCGCCGCGGCGACGGCCGCCTTGCCCGTTGCCGCCGCTGAACCGGCCGCCAGTGCTGCGCCGCCGCCTATGCCCGCGTCGCCCGAACGCCCGGCGCCGCGGCCTGCGCCGGTGCCCGCCGCCAGGGCGCAGCAGCCGGTGGCGGTGGTGGCCGCCCACGATTTCGACGCGCTGCGCGAGCAAGTTGTGCAATGCACCGCCTGTGGCCTGTGCAGCGGCCGGCGCCATGCCGTGTTCGGCATGGGCGCGCGTCCGGCACGCTGGATGGTCGTGGGAGAGGCACCCGGCGAACAAGAAGACCGCCAGGGCCTGCCGTTCGTGGGCAGGTCGGGGCAATTGCTGGATGCCATGCTGGCGTCAGTGGGCCTGGACCGCGAAAACGATGTTTTCATCGCCAACGTCATCAAATGCCGGCCGCCGGGCAACCGCAACCCCAAGCCCGAGGAAATCGCCGCCTGCAGCCCCTACCTGATGCGGCAGATCGAATTGCTCAAGCCCGAGCGCATTCTGGTTCTGGGGCGGTTCGCGGCGCAAACCTTGCTGGGCACCGATGCCACCATAGGCAGCCTGCGGGGGCGCAAGCATGTGCTGGCCGCCGACGACGGGCGTAGTATCCCGGTAGTGGTCAGCTACCACCCGGCCTACCTGCTGCGCAGCCCGGTCGAAAAGGCGCGCGCCTGGCAAGACCTGCGCCTGGCGGTGGCGCAGGCCTGACAGCCCGCTTCAGTGCGGTGTCTTGAGCGCCTGGCCGTGGCCTTCCTGGCCGATCTGCTCGTGCAGCGCGGGGTCCGCCGACAGGTTGCGCCGGCTCCAGCGCATGAAAAGGATCATCAGCACCGCCACCAGCAGGCCGAACAGCACGATGATCGTGTTGATCGGCATGTCCAGCCATAGCAGTACGGTATAGATGGCCACCATCAGCAGAATGTTGAGCTGCTCATTGAAGTTCTGTACCGCGATCGAATGGCCGGCCGACAGCAGGACGTGGCCGCGATGCTGCAGCAGGGCATTCATGGGTACGACGAAAAAGCCGGCCAGGCCACCGGTGAGCAGCAGCAGGAAGTAGACGCTCCAGGTGGACTTCACCAGGGGCATCAGCAGCACTACCAGGCCCATCATTACGCCCACCGGCAGCACGCTGAGCGCCTTGCGCAACGGGATGCGGCCGGCCAGGATCGAGCCGGCCACGGTGCCCAGGGCCGCCACGCCCATCAGCATCGAAGCCTCGTCGAGCCGGTAGCCCAGGTGGCGGCGGCCCCATTCGATAACGATGAGCTGCAGCACCGCGCCGGCCCCCCAGAACAGCGTGGTCACGGCCAGCGAGATCTGCCCCAGCTTGTCGTGCCACAGCACGCGCACGTAGCTGGCGAAGGTGATGGTCAGGCGCACCGGGTTCTTTTGCTGGGGCGGATAGCGCACGTGGGTATGCGGAATAAGCAGGTTGCACAGCGCGGCCAGCAGGTACACGAAGGCGATCACCAGAATGGCGGCCTCCGCCGGCGTGTGCACCAGGCGGCCGATCTGGGAATGCTTGAGCAGCAGTTCCGATGCCGCCGGGGAAATCAGCACCCCGCCCAGCACGGTGCCCAGAATGATGGAAAACACGGTCAGGCCTTCGATCCAGCTATTGCCCTTGACCAGCATTTCAGGGGGCAGCATCTCGGTGACGATGCCGTACTTGGCCGGCGAATAGGCCGCGGCGCCCACGCCCACCAGCGCATACGCCGCGCACACCAGGTAAGTCTGGTGGGCGGCCGAAATGCCCAGGTTGGCGTACATGAACATCAACAGGCAGCCCGCCGCCTTGAGCGCATTGGTGGCGAACATGACGCGCCCCTTGGGGAAGGAGTCGGCCAGCGCGCCCACGAAGGCCGCCAGCACTACGTAGGCCAGCGCAAACGACCATTTCATGACCGGCGCCATCCAGTCGGGGCCGTGCAGTTCCAGTATCAAGGCGATCGCCGCGATAAATAGCGCGTTGTCCGCCAAGGACGAGAAGGCCTGCGCAGCCATGACCAGATAGAACCCGCGTTTCAAAAGTAGATCCCCGGTGGCTGCCGGATTCCGCCGACAGCGTTGAAAACGTGTTTCGTATGGAAAAAAGTGTCAGCGAGTATAGCGTCCGGCATCCCGGACCAGGGTTTTTACGCTCCCCGCGGGCAGCGCCCCGTGCGTGGGCGGGCCGGCCGCCTGGGGTATCATACGATCCGCATCTGCCGGCCCCGCGGGGGCCGGTTTGCAATCCGTGCGGCAGGTCCGTTCAACGCCTTTCGTTCAACCCCACCCGTCCGTCATCGTACTGTGCGCCTTACTCAACTCAAACTCGCCGGCTTCAAATCATTCGTCGACCCCACCGTCATTCCTGTGCCTAGCCAGTTGGTAGGCGTGGTGGGGCCCAACGGCTGCGGCAAGTCGAATATCATCGATGCCGTGCGGTGGGTGCTGGGCGAGGCCAAGGCATCGGAATTGCGCGGCGAATCGATGCAGGACGTGATCTTCAGCGGCTCGGGCAACCGCAAGCCGGCGGCACGCGCCTCGGTCGAAATGGTATTCGACAACAGCGAAGGCCGGGCCGCGGGGCAATGGAGCACCTATTCCGAGATCGCGGTCCGGCGCGTGCTGACACGCGATGGCACCAGCAGCTATTACGTCAACAACCAGCAGGTGCGGCGCCGGGACATCCACGATATTTTCCTGGGCACCGGGCTGGGCGCGCGTGGCTACGCCATCATCGGCCAGGGCATGATCAACCGGCTGATCGAGGCCCGCCCCGAAGAATTGCGTGTCTTCCTGGAAGAAGCCGCCGGCGTATCGCGCTACAAGGAACGGCGCCGTGAAACCGAAAACCGCCTGTCCGACACGCGCGAAAACCTGACGCGGGTCGAAGATATCCTGCGCGAACTGGGTTCGCAGCTCGAAAAACTGGAATCCCAGGCCGAAGTCGCCCGCCAGTACCGCGAGCTGCAGGCCGACGGCGAAAAGAAGCAGTTCGCGCTGTGGTTCCTGAAGGAAACCGGCGCGCGCGACGAGCGCCAGCGCAAGAACCAGGACATGGCCCAGGCCCAGAACAACCTGGAAGCCGCCATTGCCAGCCTGCGCACCGGCGAAGCCGAACTCGAATCGCGCCGGCAGGCCCATTACGCGGCCAGCGACGCGGTGCACGCCGCGCAGGGGCAGCTCTACGAGGCCAATGCCCAGGTCAGCCGCCTGGAAGCCGAAATCCGCCATGTGGTCGATTCGCGCAATCGCCTGCAGGCGCGCCGAGACCAGCTGCAGCAGCAGATCGCCGAATGGGATAGCCAGCAGACGCATTGCATCGAGCAGATCGCCCAGGCCGAAGACGACCTGGCCACCGGTGCCGCGCGCACCGAAGAGGCGCGCGCCCTGGCCGAAGAGGCCCATGCCAGCCTGCCGGCCACCGAGGCGCGGGTGCGCGATGCAGCCGCCTCGCGCGACGATATGCGCAGCGCCCTGGCCCGGGTCGAGCAAAACCTGGCGCTGGTGGCCCAGACCCAGCGCGACGCCGACCGCCAGCTGCAAAACCTGGAACT
>DASPIV010000164.1:0-2338 GCA_035628955.1 Bordetella sp. | reverse complement strand
CACATCTGCGTGCTGAACAGCCAACGCCTGGAACTCTTCGAATAGCCTACGCGCCCGCCGCCATGCCGGACTGCCTGTACTGCCAGCAACACGCACCACCCAAGCTGCAAGACTGCCCGCATTGCGGCATGCCTTTGCCCGTGGCGGCCGAACGCCACCGGTTACGCCGCCTGCGGCGCTTTCAATGGTTTTGCGCGGGCCTGGCCTTGTTTTGCGCCATCATGGTCTATTGGCTGCCACGCAGCCTGAACTAGGTCTCAGGCTATCGGGCGGCATCATGGCTGCGTCAGCTGGCGATAAAGTTGCGGCAATCGATACGGCAACTGCTGTGGCTGGCGGATCAGCGTATACCCATGTGCACCGAACATGTAGGGCAGGTAGCTGCCGGCTTCGCGGTCGATGGTAATGCAAAACGGCACCAAACCCTGGCGCCGTGCCTCGATGACAGCCTGGCGCGTGTCTTCGACACCATAGCGGCCCTCGTAGCGGTCCAGGTCATTGGGCTTGCCGTCGGTAACCAGCAACAGCAGCCTGCGCCGGGATGGCGTGGCCAGCAACAGGCGCGTGGCCTGCCGCAACGCGGCGCCCATGCGCGTGTAGTAGCCCGGCCGCAACGCCTGGATGCGGCCTCGCGTGCCGTCGTCATAGCGCTGGCGAAAGGTCTTCAGTTCCAGCATGCGAACCTGCTGGCGGCGCAACGAAGAAAATCCGTACAACGCAAACGGATCGCCCACGGCCGACAGCGCTTCACCGAACAGCAGCAGGCTGTCGCCAATAACGTCTATGACGCGATGCTGATCGTCCAGATGGGCATCGGTAGACATCGACAAATCGGCCAACAGCAGGCACGCCATGTCACGGCGGTTTTGCCGACGTTCCAGAAACCAGCCGCGCTCGGCACAATGCCCATGCCGGCGTTCGACTTGGAAATCGATCCAGGCCTGCATGTCCAATTCGGACCCTGAAGGCTGCTGGCGCAGCCATTGGCGGTCGCTGCGCAGGCGCTCGAACTGCCTGCGCAAGCGCGTGGCCAGGGGCGCCAGCCGTAGCGGCAGCCCCAAAGGCAATGACTGGCGCGGACACATCATCCGCACCTGCACAAAATCGTCTTGCAGGCGCTGGCGCCGGTAATCCCATTCGGGCAAGGTCATGGCGCCGCCCAGCGGCAAGTCATCGGCATCGGCGGGCGGCAGGTCCAGGTCCAGCTTCAGTCCGCCCCCACGGCGCATGCGCCGCCGCGATATCGCCAGTTCATCGAGGTCGTTCGCGGCCCGTTCGGCATCGGGGTTTTCGCTGTCGTCGCCGCGCCGATCCAGGTCTACATGCTCCGACCAACTGAACAGGTTTTCCAGGCGTACCAGCAACAGCCCGTCTTTACCGCTGTGGTCGTCCACGCGCGATGCCCGCTTGCGCGTCGCCGTGCTTGTGTTGGCAGAGGCTCTTTCTTCGCCGGGCTCGGCATCCGGGTCAGTTGCCTGCGGCGGGCGGGTCTGCTGCGAAGGATACAGCCACATGGGAACCGGCCACGGTGCGCGCTCGCTGCGAGGAAACGCGGCAACGCTGCCAGGCTCGCACAGCGCCTGGCGCACCGCACGTTCCACCGCCGCCTCGTCGCGCCGCAGGGTCGATGGCTCGGGCCGCAGCGGTAAGTGGGCATCCACCAGACGCTGGTACCTGGACCGCAATGCCGGATAGCGCTGCAACAAGGTGTACGTCCAGTGCTGGTTATCACGGCCCCAATGGCGCATGCTGCCCGCCTGCGCAGCCAACAGGGCAAGCCATCGATAAAGCTCGGCGTTCAGCGCCGCCTGGGGATACACCGCCAGTTGGCTGGGCAGCCGCAAGGTATCGGCGTCACACCACGCCAGCTCGCCATGGTGCCCCGCGCCAGCAATGTGCTGCAACAAGCTGCGCCGCAGCGTCAGATCGCGGCGATCGGCCGTTTCGAGGGCAACGCCTGCGGCACCGCCCATGGCGCGAAACAGCACGGCCAAGGTGCGCTGCATATCGGGCAACACCACCCGCGCAGCGGGAAACTCGCGGCTGGCCTGGCGTGTAATGAAGCGATGCCAGATTCCTCCAATCCATTCTTCCGGCTCAAAACCCAAGCGTTCACCCTTTTTTGCATACCAGGAAACGACAACGGCCCCGCGCCTATGCGCCGGGCCGTTCCAGAAGTGTGGCGAGCCTTCTAGGCCGTACCGGCCAGGGTGTGCTGCGTAGCCGCGCTACCGCGCTGGCGGAAGCTGAGCAAGTAACACACCAAGCCTATCAGGAAGGCCACCCCGAACACCAGGCGCAGCCAGAAGAACAGTGCAAGCTGGTCCATGGTGTTCAT
>DASPIV010000163.1:0-5876 GCA_035628955.1 Bordetella sp. | reverse complement strand
CGCAAGGCCTTCCCATGCTGGAAACGTATCGCCAACACGTCGCTGAACGCGCCGCGCTGGGCATCCCCGCGCTGCCCCTTTCGGCCCAACAAACCACCGACCTGATCGAACTGCTGAAGAACCCGCCCGCCGGCGAGGCAGGCTATCTGCTGGAACTGCTGACGTACCGCGTGCCGGCCGGCGTGGACGACGCCGCCAAGGTCAAGGCCTCGTACCTGGCCGCCGTGGCGCTGGGCAAAGAATCGTGTGCCCTGATCAGCCGGGCCAAGGCCACCGAACTGCTGGGCACCATGCTGGGCGGGTACAACATCGGCCCGCTGGTCGAACTGCTGGATGACGCCGAAGTCGGCACCATCGCCGCCGAAGGCCTGAAGAAAACGCTGCTGATGTTCGACGCCTTCCATGACGTGAAGGAAAAAGCGGACAAGGGCAATGCCAACGCGCGCGTCGTGCTGCAGAGCTGGGCCGACGCCGAATGGTTCACCAGCCGTCCCGAATTGCCCGAAAGCCTGACCATCACCGTATTCAAGGTGCCGGGCGAGACCAACACCGACGACCTGTCCCCCGCTCCCGACGCCACCACGCGCCCCGACATTCCCATGCACGCGCTGGCCATGTTGAAGAACAAGCGCGATGGCGCCGCGTTCGAACCCGAAGAAGACGGCAAGCGCGGCCCGGTACAGTTCATCGAAGCGCTGAAAGAAAAGGGCCACCTGGTCGCCTACGTGGGCGACGTGGTGGGCACCGGCTCGTCGCGCAAATCGGCCACCAACTCGGTGCTGTGGTTCACCGGCGAAGATATCCCTTTCGTGCCGAACAAGCGCTACGGCGGCGTGTGCCTGGGCAACAAGATCGCCCCCATCTTCTACAACACCATGGAAGACGCGGGCGCGTTGCCCATCGAGCTGGACGTCTCCAAGATGGAAATGGGCGACGTAGTCGAACTGCGTCCCTATGAAGGCCGTGCCCTGAAAAACGGCGAAGTCATTGCCGAGTTCCAGGTCAAATCCGACGTGTTGTTCGACGAAGTGCGCGCCGGCGGCCGCATTCCGTTGATCATCGGCCGCGGCCTGACCTCGAAGGCGCGCGAAGCGCTGGGCCTGGCGCCCTCGACGCTGTTCCGCCTGCCCAAGAATCCGGTTGATTCGGGCCGTGGCTATACGCTGGCCCAGAAGATGGTAGGCCGGGCCTGCGGCCTGCCCGACGGCCAGGGCGTGCGCGCGGGTACCTATTGCGAACCGCGCATGACTTCGGTGGGCAGCCAGGACACCACCGGCCCCATGACGCGCGACGAACTGAAAGACCTGGCCTGCCTGGGCTTTTCAGCCGACCTGGTCATGCAGTCGTTCTGCCATACGGCCGCCTACCCCAAGCCCGTTGACGTCAAGACGCACCACTCGCTGCCGCAGTTCATCAGCACGCGCGGCGGCATTTCGCTGCGCCCCGGCGACGGCGTGATCCATTCGTGGCTGAACCGCATGCTGTTGCCCGACACCGTGGGCACCGGCGGCGACTCGCACACGCGCTTCCCCATCGGCATTTCGTTTCCGGCCGGCTCGGGCCTGGTGGCCTTCGCGGCCGCCACCGGCGTCATGCCGCTGGACATGCCGGAATCGGTGCTGGTGCGCTTCAAGGGCAAGATGCAGCCGGGCGTCACGCTGCGCGACCTGGTCAGCGCCATCCCGTTGTACGCCATCAAGCAAGGGCTGCTGACCGTGGCCAAGCAAGGCAAGAAGAACATCTTCTCGGGCCGCATCCTGGAAATCGAAGGCCTGCCCGACCTGAAGGTGGAACAGGCATTCGAGCTTTCCGACGCCTCGGCCGAACGTTCGGCGGCGGGTTGCACGGTGCGCCTGAACAAAGAGCCGATCATCGAATACATCAACAGCAACATCGTGATGCTGAAGTGGATGATCGCCAACGGCTATGAAGACGAGCGCTCGCTGGGCCGCCGCATCAAGGCCATGCAGGCATGGCTGGCCGACCCCAAGCTGCTCGAGCCCGATGCCGACGCCGAATACGCCGCTGTCATCGAAATCGACCTGGCCGATATCCACGAACCCATCGTGGCCTGCCCGAACGACCCCGACGATGTGAAGACCTTGTCGGATGTGGCCGGCGCCAAGATCGACGAAGTATTCATCGGTAGCTGCATGACCAACATCGGCCACTTCCGCGCCGCGTCGAAGCTGCTGGAAGGCAAGCGCGATATTCCGGTCAAGCTGTGGGTGGCGCCGCCCACCAAGATGGATGCGCAGCAGCTTACCGAGGAAGGCCATTATGGTGTGTTCGGCACCGCCGGCGCGCGCACCGAAATGCCGGGCTGCTCCCTGTGCATGGGCAACCAGGCCCAGGTGCGCGAAGGCGCCACCGTCATGTCGACCAGCACGCGCAACTTCCCCAACCGGTTGGGCAAGAACACCAACGTGTACCTGGGTTCGGCCGAACTGGCCGCCATCTGCTCGCGCCTGGGCCGTATTCCGACCAGAGACGAGTACCTGGCCGATATGGGCGTCATCAACCAGAGCGGCGACCAGATCTATCAGTACCTGAACTTCGACAAGATCGCCGACTACAAAGACGTGGCCGACGTCATCGAAGTCTGATGGGCAGCCATATCCGGTAGCGTGGCGGGCCATTGGCCCACCACAAAGCGGAACGGCCCCGGACCTGTGTCCGGGGCCGTTCCGCTTTCGCTGTCAGCCAAACCGCGTCAGTCACGCACCGCCAGCGCATCGAGCTGCGCATCATTCATGCCCAGCGCCACGCTGCCCATGGCGCAGGCCACCGCCAGGGCGCGGCGCAATTCCGGTTCGCGGATGATGTCCGGCGTGTCTTCGGCCGTCAGGATGCGGTTGACGCGCGAATCGGGCCGGTCGAAACCCGCCACCAGGCGCAGCGCCGGGATGCCGTGGCGCGCGAAGTTGGCATGGTCGGAATTCGGCATCAGCGGCAGCCAGCTGGCCACCGGCACGCCCGCGGCCTGCGCGGCCTTTGCCACATAGCTCGCCAGCGCCGGGAAGTCGCTGATCAGTGCGGCCAGCGTGTCATCGCCCGCCACGGTATCCAGATTGATGTTCAGTTTCAAGCGCGCGCGTTCGTCCTGGGGCAAATCCGCCAGGTAGCGCGCGGAACCCGCCAGCGCCCATTCTTCGGCGCAGAACAGGCACACGCGCAGGCCGGGCGTCTGCGCCGAGACCTGCGGCGCCAGCGCCCGCGCAGCCGCCAGGGCCACCGCCACACCCGTGGCGTTGTCCAGCGCGCTGCGGCCCAGATCGTGGCCATCCAGGTGGGCGCTGATGACGATGCGCGCCGCGCGGCCGCCGGCAATATCCAGCACCGCCACGCCGGCGCGCGCGTCCGGCATTTCTTCGCCCTGGATACGCAGGCGGACCTGTCCGCCGGTATCGGCCAGCAGGCGTACGCCGGCATTGTCGATATAGGCTGCCGGGATGCCTGCGCCATTGCGCGGCCGTCCCGACGAGCCCGATAACAGGCCACCGCCTGTCCAGGGATTGGCAATCAGGAAGCCCGCCGCGCCGGCCTGCACGGCCATGTCGTATTTGCGGCGGCGATGCACATGGTGCGGCGTGAACGGATATTCGTGGCGCACCAGCACCACCTTGCCGCGCACTTGTTCGCCGGCGCGCGCGAAATCGTCGGCACGCCCCTGCCCCAGGTCCAGCACCGGCGCCACCAAGCCATCGGGCGCCGTGGACGCCGAACGCAGCAAGGGCTTGCATGGCAACGTCAAGGCCCGGCCCTGGCTGTCCAGCAGCTCGAGGCTGGCCTGCAGGCACTGCCAGCCATCGTAGGGCACATCCAGTTTCTGTACTTCGCCGCCCACTGCCTGCATGCGCCGCAAGGCCCAGTCCATGGCGGCGGCATCTTGCCCACTGCCCGACAGGCGCCCGCCAAACCCACACAACGCGTGAAAATCATCCATCAACTGCGCGTCTTGCGCAGCCGCCTGCAGCCACTGAGCCATGAACATCCTTGACAACGATGGCGCGCCGCAATGGGCGCGCCGGATTTATTCCAGATTGATACCCGCGCGGCTGACGACATCCTGCCAGCGCTCGAAGTCGGCGGACATCTGCGCCTGCAAGGCCTGCGCATCAGTCTGGGCGGGCACATTGGCGCCGATACCCGCATAGCGCTGCGCGATGGCAGGGGCCTGCATGACCTTGCCCATCGCCGCACCCAGCTTGTCGAGCACCGCTTGCGGCGTGCCGGCCGGCGCCAGCAGGCCCCACCAGCTTTGCACCGTCAGGTTGGGCAAGCCGCTTTCCTGGAAGGTGGGGACATCGGGCGTGCCGGGCTGGCGTTGCGGCGACGATACGGCCAGGGGCCGGATCTTGCCGCCCTGGAACAGGGCCGCCGCACTGGGCATACTGCTGAAGCTGACGTCGATCTGGCCGCCGGCCAGATCGCTGACCGACGCCGCCGCGCCCTTGTAGGGCACGTGCACCAGCTTGCTTTGCGTATTCAGCATGAACAGCTCGGCCAGCAAGTGTGTCAGCGAGCCATTGCCGCCGGACCCGATGGACACCACGCCAGGCCGAGCCTTGGCGTCGGCCACCAGGGCGGCCACGTCCTTGCCTTGGTAGGCCGGGCTGGCGAACAGGTACATGGGCGACAGGCCCACCAGCGCGATCGGCGCGAAATCTTGGCGGGCGTCGTACTTGACCCGCTCGCCATACAGCGCCGGCACAATGGTGAACGGCACGTCGGCCAGCAGCAAGGTGTAGCCGTCAGGCGCTTCGCCAGCCACGTAGGAAGTGCCGATCATCGAGCCCGCGCCGGCGCGGTTCTCGACCACGACGGGTTGGCCCAGCTCGGTGCCGAGTTGTTCGCCGATGGCGCGGGCGATCAGGTCGGAGCTGCCGCCGGCCGAATAGGGCACCACGATCTTCACCGGTTTATCGGGGTAGGCCGCCGCCAGCGCGGGGACCGCGATGCAGGCGACAGTCACCGTGCAGCGCCAGAGTTTTTTCCACTTGTTCATATGGATCGAGCCGTTGTTGTTAGAACCAGTAACCATTTTGGGTCGACGGCCCGAATGACGACAAGGGATGTATGCGCATGCGCCATTCCAATATGGAATGGCGCCGACTTAGCCCCGCAGATACGCGCGCACGTCCTGGTTCAACGCCTGGGCCCGCTCTTGCATCCAGGTACAGAACGCGTCTGTATAAGGGCCGCCCACATTGGGCCGGGGCTGCATCAGGTGATAGCCGAAGCGGCCTTCGACCACTTCACCCAGCGGACGGCACAAGCTGCCCTCGCGCAGCGGTTGCAGCACCATGCACAAAGGCACAATGGCCGCTCCCAGGCCATGCATGACCGCGGGCAGCAAGACCGAAAAGCCTTCATATTCGGGCGCCGTCACCGAAGGCCCCGGCCACAGCGGGGCGATGTCGGCCCGCCATTCGTCCCAGCCGTAGCCGCGCTGCGCGCGCTTGAGCAGGGGCAGGCCGTCCAGGTCGTTGACGCAGCGCACCGGATGCCGCCGCAGCAGGCCGGGCGCCGCCACCAGGGTCATTTCGTGGCCGCACAGATATTGCGCCGACATGCCGGACACGTAGCCGGCGTGCAGCTGGATTTCGGCGTCGAAGCGTTCGGACTCGCCGCGGCCATACAGCAAGCGCGGCCGGATATTGACCCGTATACCGGGATGCTGTTCAAAGAATGTGGCCAGGCCCGGCAGCAGGCAGAACTGCGCGAACGAGGGCGATACCGCCACGTTCAAGGCCACCCGCGAGCCGGGCTGCGCCACCAGCGCGTCGGCCTCGTCGATCAGCCGCAGCGCCGCACCGATGCGCTCGAAGTACAGCGCGCCGGCGTAAGTCAGGCGCAAACCGGTGGGCAAGCGT
>DASPIV010000162.1:0-5453 GCA_035628955.1 Bordetella sp. | reverse complement strand
TGCACCGCCTGCTGCTGGCCCGAGACTTCGGTAACGGTAATGGCGAAGCGGCCGCCGCGCATGAACGCGCCGTCGGCCGTGCCGGACGGCGCATCAGGCACGCTGGCGCACGCCGCCAGCAAGGCGCACAGCCCGGCCACCGCCACCCCGCGCAGCCACGCGTGGCCCCGAGCCAGCCGGCCCATGGTGCCGGCTGCACCCATCACAACGAGACTCCCAGCCGCTTCGCGGTGTCTATCAGGGTCTGATTCTTGGGGTCTTTCTTGAAGCCGGCCCGCAAGAGTTCCTGGGCCTGCTGGCGCTTGCCTTCAACCCACAGCACTTCGGCAAGATGCGCGGCGATGTCGGCCTCGGGGCGCTGCGCATAAGCGCGCGACAGGTAGTCGGCGGCGGCCTGGTTCTCGCCCATGCGGAATTTGACCCAACCCATGCTGTCCAGAATGAAGGGATCGTCGGGCAACAATTCCAGCGCCTGGGTAATGAGGTCGAGCGCCTCGGGCAGGCGCTGCTTGCGGTCGGCCAGCGTATAGCCCAGCGCGTTGTATGCGTGAGCGTGATCGGGATCCAGCGCGATGACCTGGCGCAATTGCGTTTCCAGTTCGTCGTAGCGTTGCTGGCGTTCGTACAGCATGGCCAGTTCGTACTTGATCTCGACCGTGTCTGGCTGGGCCTGGTTGGCCGCTTCCAGCGTGGCCACGGCCTGATCGACGCGGCCGGCATCACGCAGGAGCTGGGCTTTGGTCAGCACGCCCTGGACCTGGTCGTCTTCGTCGTGCGGCTGGGCGGCGTCGATCATGGCCAGCGCGTCGTCGATACGGCCCTGCTTGGCGCGCAAGGCTGCCTGGCGCATCTGCGCGGAATAGCGCAAAGAAGGGTCGTCGATCTGGCCCAGTTGGGCAATGGCTTCGTCGTAGCGGCCCTGGTCTTCGGCGATGCGCGACAGCAGTACGCGGGCATCGGCCTCGGCCGCGCCGGCATCGGTGGCACCCGGCGCAATGGCTTCCTGGCGCTGGTTCTGCACGTCGAGGTATTGCTGCAACAGCGTGCGGGCCTGGTCTTTGCGCCCAGCCTTGTATGCCAGTTGGGCCTGCATGAACAGCAGGTCGAAATCTTCGGGCGACCGGCGCGACATGGCTTGCAGTTCGGCCAGGGCGCTGTCGTAGTCGCCGCGGTCGGCCATATGGCCGGCCAGCGACAAGTGCAGCTTGCGCGCATCGGGATGCTTGGCCAGAAAAGCGCGCGCCTCGATCTCGGCGCGTTGCGGATCGGTGCGCGCACCGTATTCCAGCACGCGCTGGGCGGCGGCCTCGGAACGCGGGTCGGCCGCCAGCGCGGCGCGGGCCTCGTCGGCGGCACGGGGGTAGTCGCCGGCGGCCTGGGCCACGTCGGCCAGGGCCAGGTGGGCCTCGGGCAGCTTGCGCACCGCCGGGCTGAGCGATTCGTCGAGAATGCGCAGCGCCAGCCGGCGGTCGTTCAGGCGGCCCAGCACGGCCAGCGACTGGGCGATGGCGGCCGACTTGTCGGGGGCGGCATCGATGCGCGCGCGCAGCGCGGCGGCCAGCCCGGCCGTCTGGCCATTGGCAGCGGCCAGGGCCAGTTCAGTAGATGAGGCTTCGACGTCGCCCGGGGCCAGGCGGGCCCATTCGCGCGCGGCATCGAGCGCGCCGGGCAGGTTGCCGCCGGCTAGCTGGAATTCCAGGGCGCGCCGCGCCAGCCGCGGGTCGCCGGTTTCGCGGGACAAGTTCACCAGGGTAGAGGCCGCGGTGCTGTACATGCCGCGCTGCGCGGCGATTTCGGAAGCCAGCACCCGGTAGAAGATATCGGCCGTCAGCGACACCAGCGGTGTCTGCCCGGGGCGCAGCCGGATGATTTGCGTTTCGGGGGTACGCGACTGGGGCACCAGGCGGGGCCCGGTGGCATCGCCCGGAAGGCGGTCGGCCGCCAGGGCCGGCACGGCCTGCAAACCCGCCAGCGCAATCGCCAGCACAGTAACTACGGAATGAACTTGTTTAAGCGACGACTTCACGCGGCCTGTCCGGTTGATGGCACAATCATCTGTACACGATTGACCATCTTACACTGGCTCATGCCGGAACTCCCTGAAGTCGAAACCACCCGCCGCGGGATTGACGCCGTCATCACCGGCAAGACGCTGCGCCGCCTGGTCGTGCGCGAAGCGCGCATGCGCTGGCCCATTCCGCCCGACCTGCCCGGCCTGCTGTCGGACCGCGCCGTGCTCGAATGCGCGCGGCGTGGCAAATACCTGCTGCTGCGCTTCGAGCATGGCACGCAAATCGTGCACCTGGGCATGTCGGGCTCGCTGCGCAGCGTGCCGGCCGACGAAACGCCGCGCAAGCACGACCACGTGGATTGGGTCTTCGACCATGCCGTCTTGCGCTTGCACGACCCACGGCGCTTCGGCGCCGTGTTGTGGCACCCTGGCGATGCCGGCCCGGTAAGCGCCCACCCGCTGCTGGCCCGGCTGGGCATCGAACCTTTCGATCCACGCTTCGACGGAGCCTGGCTGCACAGCCAGTTCCGCGGCCGCAGCATCGCCGTCAAGCAGGCCCTGCTGGCGGGCGACGCCGTGGTGGGCGTGGGCAATATCTATGCCTCGGAAAGCCTGTTCCGCGCCGGCATTGACCCGCGTACACCGGCGCGCCGCATTTCGCTGGCACGCTGCACGCGGCTGGCCGACATGGTGCGCGCCACTCTGGCCGACGCCCTGGCCTCGGGCGGCAGCACGCTGCGTGACTATGTGGGCGCCAGCGGACAGCCGGGCAGCTATTTCGAGATCCATGCCGCCGTGTACGAACGCGCGGGCCAGCCCTGCCGGGTATGCGGCACTCCCATCAGGCGGCTGGTCCAGGGGCAACGGGCTACGTATTACTGCCCTGCCTGCCAGCGCAGGTAAAGCTAGATTCGTTTATAGCAAACGTATTGCATAACAACGAATCAACGACTATATTTCCTGCATCGCCGCTGCGCAGCCGCAGCCCGCCCATCTACAGACCAGGAGACACCGTGAGCAAGCAATTCGCCTCGCAGGCCGACCTTGCCGACAAGGCCGTATCGTTCGACAAGCTGTCCGACAATGCCTACGCCTATACCGCCGAGGGCGATCCCAACACGGGCGTGATCATCGGCGACGACGCCGTCATGGTGGTGGACACTCAGGCCACGCCCGTCATGGCCCAGGATGTCATCCGCCGTATCCGCGAAGTCACCGACAAGCCCATCAAGTACATCCTGCTGTCGCACTATCACGCGGTGCGCGTGTTCGGCGCGTCGGCCTACAACGCCCAGGAAATCCTGGCCAGCCGCGACACCCACGACCTGATCGCCGAACGCGGCGAACAGGACAAGGCCAGCGAGATCGGCCGCTTCCCGCGGCTGTTCCGCAATGCCGAATCGATTCCCCCCGGCCTGGTCTGGCCCACCATGACCTTCCAGGGCTCCATGACGGTCAACCTGGGCAACCTGGAAGTCCAGTTGCTGCAGGTGGGACGCGGCCACACCAAGGGCGACACGATCGCCTGGCTGCCGGAACAGAAAATCCTGTTCGCGGGCGATCTGGTCGAATACCAGTCCACGCCCTATTGCGGCGACGCGTATTTCCGCGACTGGCCCACCACGCTGGATGCGCTGGCCAGGTTCGGCGCCGAGAAAATGGTGCCCGGCCGCGGTCCGGCACTGAAGAATGCCACCGAAGTGCGCCAGGGCCTGGCCGGCACGCGCGCCTTCCTGACCGACCTGTACGGCGCCGTCAACCGCGGCGTGGCGCAAGGCAAAGACCTGAAGACCCTTTACCGCGAGGTCTACGACTTCATGCAGCCGCGCTACAGCGACTGGGTCATCTTCGATCACTGCATGCCGTTCGATGTGTCGCGTGCCTATGACGAGGCCACCGGCCACGATCATCCGCGCATCTGGACCGACAAGCGCGACCGGGAAATGTGGCAGCAACTGGAAGGCTGACCCGCACCACATAAGTTGTACAGGCCGCGCCAGCGCCCCCCAGAGGGCGCGGCAGCGCGCCGTGGCGAGCCGCCGCTCGCCGTCAGGAGACAATGCGTGACCGATATCGATTACCAGGCGCTGGAGTTCGCCTATCAGAAGCACGCCGACCAATCGTGTCCGGCCCCCGCATCGCATCGTGTGGTGGTAGTGGGCGCGGGCCCGGTGGGGCTGACCACGGCGCTCGACCTGGCCCAGCGCGGCGTGCGCGTGGTGGTGCTGGATGACGACCACCGCTTGTCCACCGGTTCTCGCGCCATCTGCTTTGCCAAGCGCACCCTGGAAATCTGGGATCGCCTGGGTATAGGCCAGCGCATGGCCGAGAAAGGCGTGTCATGGCATGTGGGCAAGGTGTTCTTCCGCGACCAGCAAGTCTGGCGCTTTGACCTGCTGCCCGAGCCGGGCCACCGCCGCCCGGCCTTCGTGAACCTGCAGCAATACTATGTCGAAGGCTTTCTGCACGAGGCTGCCTGCGCCCATCCCCTGATCGACCTGCGCTGGAAAAGCAAAGTCGTGGGCGTGGCGCAGCGTCCGGATGGCGTGGACCTGTCTGTTGAAACACCCGATGGCACATACCCGCTGCAGGCCGAATGGCTGATTGCCTGCGACGGCGCCCGTTCGCCGGTGCGCAAGCTGCTGGGCCAGGAAAGCCATGGCCGCGTCTTCAAAGACCGCTTCCTGATCGCCGACGTCAGGATGACGGCGGATTTTCCCGCCGAGCGCTGGTTCTGGTTCGATCCGCCCTTTCATCCCAACCAGTCGGTGCTGCTGCACATGCAGCCCGACCATGTCTGGCGCATCGACTTCCAGCTGGGCTGGAATGCCGACCCGGTCGAGGCCGTCAAGCCCGCCAACGTACTGCCGCGCATCCGCGCCCTGCTGGGCGCCGACACCCAATTCGAACTGGAATGGGTCAGCGTCTACACCTTTGCGTGCGAACGCATGGATGCTTTTCGCCATGGACGCGTGGTATTCGCGGGGGATGCCGCGCATCGCGTGTCGCCCTTTGGGGCGCGGGGCGCCAACAGCGGCGTACAAGACGCCGAGAACCTGGCCTGGAAACTGCAACTGGTACTGGACGGCCTGGCCCCCGAATCGCTGGTCGATTCCTATGCGATGGAACGCGAACAGGCGGCCGACGAGAACCTGCTGAATTCAACCCGCTCCACCGATTTCATCACGCCCAAGAGCGCGGTCAGCCGCAGCTTTCGCAATGCCGTGCTGAACCTGGCACGCGAGCATCCGTTTGCGCGCGGCCTGGTCAACAGCGGGCGGCTGTCGCTGCCCACCACGTATGGCGCTTCGCCCTTGAACACAGCGGACACTGAAACCTACGCGGGCCGCATGGTGCCGGGTGCGGTGGCGGTGGATGCACCGGTACGCGATGCCCAGGGCAACGAGGGCTGGTGGCTGTCGTACCTGAATGGCGACTTCGT